>NZ_JBHIQG010000072.1:0-9666 GCF_042196425.1 Bartonella sp. AD328YNZD
CAGATAAAAATATTTTGGTCACGGCTACCGCTCAAAATACTACGGGATATTGGGTTTTGACTCCTTTACAAACCACTGATGACAATACATTGACCTTTATCAACCGTGGTTTTATCCCCATGGATGAACGTAACAATTTTCAAAACTCAGAGCAATTGGATACAAATGCCTCATCTCAGCAACATTCTACCACGGACACAGAACAAACAACGATCATAGGTTTATTACGCATGAGTGAAAAAAATGGATTTTTTCCACGCAAAAATAATCCTGACAAAAATTTATGGTATACGCGCGATCTCCCCGCTATGGCACAAAAACTTGGTTTGTCCACTGTTGCCCCTTATTTCATTGATGCCGAAAAAAAAACAACCCCACAAGCAAACCTTCCCATTGCTGGTCTTACGATTGTACATTTTCGAAACAATCATCTCGTTTATGCAATCACGTGGTTTATTTTAGCCGCTGGGATGTTAGGAGCTTTTCTTTTTCTGCTAAGGCAAAAAAACTAAAAAATTAAAAGTAAAATACCCATCCCCCAATATAGTCTCATTAATATGCTTCATAATAGAGCATATCTTAACGCTGTTGTATTAAACACACCATAAAATCTGTTTTTTCAAGAAACAATAGTTTGATAATCCTATCATTTTATAACCAAAAAGACTTCAGATATCGTAAGACTCTTTCACTTCAAATCTTCTTATGCTGAAGCAATCAAAATCATTCTCTT
This sequence comes from Bartonella sp. AD328YNZD, assembly GCF_042196425.1. Classification (NCBI taxonomy): domain Bacteria; kingdom Pseudomonadati; phylum Pseudomonadota; class Alphaproteobacteria; order Hyphomicrobiales; family Bartonellaceae; genus Bartonella; species Bartonella sp. AD328YNZD. The sequence continues at coordinate 734 of NZ_JBHIQG010000072.1, forward strand.
GGCTCCCCACAAGCAAAAATAACCGTACGGATAAAATTATTGAAAATAAATACCTCTTCCATCTCAAGGACCAAGAGTTGTTAAAATATTGAGAACTTATCAAGAATTAAGAATACCGACTTGCGCTTTTATTTAGTAAAAATCATAGGCATACAATGAATCTGTTATCCTATTCACGAAGAATTTACACGATACTCTTCAAAAGACCATCATAAAATAGGAAGTGATTCATTAAAGAAGAAATGCACAAAAATGTGAAGCAATGCATTATCCCCATTCTAAAAAAACACTGTTATAAACGCTTTTGAAAAAACTAACGCACAATTTAAAAATAACAGGAAAGATGGGCGCTCATTCCTATTATATTTTTGCCTCATTTGATTGTTTGCTGTTCCAGAGATTACTCAAATTTATATACGTAATCCTCTGGCCTGCATCGAACATACAAAATCATAGAGCAGAAAACGTATGGATGCGTTTTTTATTTCAAACCTGCTGCTTCATGAAGATGAGATGTTGCGTTACAAGAAACAAAAGCTTTATGAGACATAACATACTATAAATTCACCAATATACCCGCAATGGATTGGAGAAATATGCTGGATTTTAAGATAATTAATAACAATAACAATAATATACTTAGCTTTGCGTTTATTTATTTTAGTAAGCACTCGTACATACTCTTTTTTTCTTTGCACCATATTCATAAAGATCAGCTTAACAATAATCTATGGACAATCTTTGGCGAGGAAACATTAAGAAGAAACCCGACAAAACAACAAAGTTTTTCGTATCTTGATCATCAATAATACTTTGATTTATAATAATAATTCATTGTTTTGTATGTTGAATGAGAGTCCCGAATATCTTAAGATTCTCTCATTTCAAATTTATTTATTTTGAATCAACAAAAACCATGTCTGTTGCACATTATAAGCAGGATGAGCGTGTGGATAAAATTTGTATAAGAAAGGCTAAAAATGGCTCTTATGAATCGTCTCAAGTGCCAAAAGCCTGTAGCAACACCCACGAACTGGCAAATTGTGTGATGGTACCGGCTTATTACTTCAAAAGCACTAAACTCATTGAAAAAATTTATTATCTTTTCTTTTTCTGATCAAAGTCCTTTTGCACATGAATTACATCCAACTGACATCAAACATTCTAAATTTAGAACATATCTCCATAGTTTTCATTCCCATCTATTGGAATTGCCTCGCTGAAATAACAGACCATTTCTTATGAAAGTATAAAACTATGTCAAGAAATATATATGAGAGGATAAAGGTAAGCGTGCTTATCGTCGTATAAACTTTTAAAACAGTATTGTGTTTTTAAGTATTTTCTTTGACAAGATATCTTGTCTTGCTCTCAATTTCATCTTTTGACGGTGCTCATAAAGGATAAGCCTCCACGGTGCTTCATTTTTAGGTTTAGTCAAGGTATAAGCAAATATTATCTTATTTCTCAGCTCTCACTTTTACTCTATTTTTGCATTTAGAGAATGTATAAGAAAAGCTTTTGTTTCTGAATGCAAGGGAAGAAAATGAGAAAATCTAATAGTGTTCAGTGCCATCATTCAATATAGAAAACTAAATTACCATTTTAAATCAATTTATAGTAAGCAAGGATCTGCTTCTTTTTGGCTTCCTCCCACCATATCAAAGCATGAAGATTTTTAACCCCATCTGGTTTGTAAACAATCCGGATTCTTACCGTGTGTATTCCTCATGTAAAACAGAACGTCATTGACTTGCTAATTCACGAGCTTTTTTTCAAGAAACATTTCTCAAAGCACCCAAGCCCATTTCACGGCAGCGCCCATGAAGGGTATAAAGGTAAATCCATTGAGCACCTCCATCTTTACGCTTGATCTTCCTACTCATACGATTACAAAAAGTCTACAGAAAAGGCCTATCTAAGAATATTGACCATGCACTAAAACAACATTTAATGTATCAATGAAACGTGTATATCCTCTATTACCACATCTTCAATGACAGCATTCCAAGATAACAGAATAATAGAAAAAAGATGAATCATTCTTAGTGTATTTTAACAAAGCAATTTATTCTTTCAGTGTATTTTTCTAAAGGCTTATGCTATAAATGTATAAGTTTATTTTTCTGAAATTTTAACTCTTTCATTTTTAAGGCTTCTATAATGGGTGTTGTTGCCAAAAATTTTCCCATACCTGATCTTCATCAGATTCGTCGTGTTCTTCTTTCTGTATCTGATAAAACAGGTGTTGTTGCATTTGCACAAGCCCTTCATGCGGATTATAATATTGAATTGATTTCAACAGGAGGAACAGCCCAAACACTCATAGCTGCTGGTTTACCCGTAAAAGATGTTGCTGAAGTTACCGGATTTCCTGAAATAATGGATGGGCGTGTTAAAACACTCCACCCTTTGATTCATGGTGCTTTGTTAGGGGTAAGAGAAGATCCTAGCCATAAAGATGCTATGGAAAAGAACAACATTCATGGAATTGATCTTTTAGTGGTGAATCTTTATCCTTTTGAAGAGACAGTCCAATCAGGCGCCGACAATCAAACAATTCTTGAAAATATTGATATCGGCGGACCGGCGATGATTCGCGCAGCGGCAAAAAATTATGCTTATACCGGTGTTGTAACAGCGATAAACGACTATGTTTCGATTCTAGCCGAATTAAAACAGCATAACGGATGTTTAGGCTTATCCACACGTCGTCAGCTAGCAATGCGCGCTTATGCACACACCGCTGCTTATGATACAGCAATAGCAGCGTGGTTTGCACGGGATTTAAAAATTGAAATTCCATCATGGCAGAGTTTTTCCGGTCATCTTGAAAGTGTTATGCGCTATGGGGAAAATCCACATCAACAAGCAGCATTTTATCGCAATAATGAAAAGCGTTTTGGTATTGCAACAGCAAGACTTTTACAAGGCAAAGCGCTCTCTTATAACAACCTGAATGATACAGATGCAGCCTTTGAACTTGTGGCAGAATTTGATCCGCAAAAAACTGCTGCTGTTGCTCTTATTAAACATGCCAATCCTTGTGGTGTTGCAGAAGGCAAAAATTTGAAAGAAGCTTATTTGAAAGCTCTTATGTGTGATAACGTATCGGCATTTGGTGGAATTGTTGCTTTAAATCAGACCCTTGATGAAGAATGTGCAGAAGAGATTGTTAAAATTTTTACAGAAGTGATTATTGCTCCTGATGCCACAATGGCGGCACGTGAAATTATTGCCAAGAAAAAAAATCTTCGTTTGCTTATTACAGGTGGAGTTCCTGATCCACGTTGTGGAGGACTTCTTGCTAAAACATTAGCGGGAGGCATTTTAGTGCAATCACGTGATAACGTGGTAGTCGATGATCTTAAATTGCAAGTAGTGACAAAGCGGACCCCAACTCAAGATGAAATGCGTGATCTTCAATTTGCTTTTCGTGTAGCAAAGCACGTTAAATCGAATGCTATTGTGTACGCGAAAAATAGTGCAACAGTTGGAATTGGAGCCGGACAAATGAGCCGCATTGATTCAGCAAAAATTGCTGCAAGTAAAGCAGCAGAAAGTGCGCTAAGAGCAAGCTTAACAGAAACTCTCACAAAAGGATCAGTGGTTGCATCAGATGCATTTTTTCCTTTTGCCGATGGTTTATTAGCAGCAGCTGAGGCAGGTGCAACAGCAATTATTCAACCAGGAGGCTCCATGCGTGATGCAGAAGTTATCACAGCTGCTGATGAGCAAGGTTTAGCTATGGTCTTTACAGGAACACGACATTTCCGACATTAATCATTTTGTAGATTTCCCTTCATATAAGATAAATATTTCAAGGAATTTTTCATAATCGTCATCTGTCGATTGATAACTGTTGCAATGAGAGCAATTATTTAATTCAAAGAATCTACGCGTAATGAATAAATTTATCACCACAACGAACAAACATAATTGAGCCATTGTTTTAGAGATAGAATAGCGTAGTCGTTAGTAACTTTAATAGTCTGTCCTTTTATATGAGACAAGTGTTAAAATGGTTTCTTTTATGTGTAGATGCATACCTGTTATGACATTATAGCACAACTCTTTTTAGTAATATGTTCTATCTTTAAACTAAAAAGTGTAATATAAAGTTTGAGTAGAGGACATGAATATTCTACGTTCTTATAATAATTGGCGTCGTTATCGTCGAACCGTTAACGCATTGAACCGTCTTTCAACGGATGAGCTGAGTGATCTTGGCATTTATCGAGGTGATATTAAGTCCATTGCACGGCGTTATTCGTATAGATCTTTCTAAAAGTTGTTTGAAGTTGAGAGAATGCTTGTTGTATAAGAAAATGAGCGTTGAGCAGTTGGTTATTATGACTTCATTTTTAGTATAATAACAAAAAGCAGAGAGAATATTTATATTTTTTCCACATATCGTTGCTATGTGTTATTTCTTGAGTTCTCAATGCTTTTATAATGAACTACATTTGATTTATAAAAAGAGTTTATTGTTTTCCACATTGAATGAGAAGTTCTAATATTGTAGGCTTTTTCCATTTCAAATTGTTTCATGTTCAATCAATAAAAATCATTCGCTTGCATATCACAAGCGAGGTTGGCGTATAGGCAAAAAAACAATCAAGAAAGAAATAAAAAAACTTTTATAAACACTCTCAAGAGCACAAGGCTATCGCACAACATTGAACGTAGACAAAGTAGAGTACCAGCTTGCGCTTTTATTAAGCGTAAAGATGGAAGTGCATGCGAGTATATGCAAAACTCTAGTGGAGTATCATGTCAATGTTTTTATGCTCAAACAAAGATTATCATAGATCCCCATCAATTTGATTTTTATGAATATAACGCAAAAAGCATGTATGAATACTTGTAACAAAAGCAAAGCTTGAGGGGCATTCGTAAAGCTAAGTGTGTAATTGTCATTGTTTGCTTAAATATCTGATAAAATCCGAAATATTTCTCCAATCCAGCACTGGTATGTTTTACCTTTTATGATATCGTTATACTTCTAAAGCCCGTACTGTTTTCTGTTGCTTATCAATCAACATCCCCAATCTTAACACAGTAATAATGTAAGATTAAGATGGCTTAATGCTTTTCTATATCAGCTTTTTTATGCAAGATGGTGACAGAAAATATGAATCTATAGATTTGGTTTACTCCTAAAATGGGAAACAACCTAATTCGACAAGAAGAGAAAATCTTAAAGATAAAAACCCATCCTCATCTTTATTATCATTTTTTACTTTGCTTTACAATTTTCAAAAGCATTGAGAATAATAGTTTTAAAGAATGGAGATTACACATGATCACACCTTTTTCTCTCGCTCTTTAATAAAATCGTATCCCTCAGGCAAAATAAAAGATCCAAAATTAAAACGACATTATATGCTGCACATTCACACGATTTTGTTTTAAGGAAACATCCCTCAATGCTTGTGATCCCCCTCTCATGATAACATTTATGAAGAATCATAAAATCTCCTGAGCATTATCTCCTTTATGCTTATGAAGAAACAAGCCGGCACCATCACACACTTTGCCAGCTTGTGGGTGTATCGGGGACAGCCCTTAGCACGTAAAACAATTCAGAAGAGCTATTTTATTCCTTTCTTCCATAGGTTTTATTTACACGCCAAGTCTTCTTATAACGTACAAACCTATACTTTTAGTTTCCTCACTATAAACAGATTTGCAAAGAAAGAATCTCACAATTTTCGAATTTTAAGTTTTAAAAAATAATTAGTATAAATCAATATGTTAATCTCTTTAAAAATGTGAAAAATAAAGCATCATCCACATTCTTTAAAAGCTGTTATTCTAGATGCTTTGAAAAATCATAAAGCAAAATAAAAAGAAACGGTAAAAATGGGAGACACAATAACCCTACACCATTTACGGGAGATTTTTACATTATATTCTATACGGATTCCATCGTAAAATGGGAACAATAAACATTGAACGATATTTCCTTTAAAACAAGAATGTGCATTTGCAGGAAAACATTTGACTATCTTAAATATGCAGCTTTCTCAGAGATAAATATTGATCACAACAATACATGCAAAAACTTTCTAAGACATGCAACAGCTTGACTTTCTCTCCACACTTTTAAAAGATAAAAATTCTTAACCAATACCGATCTATCAAAAATTCTGTTTATCTGAAATCAATCCCCTTAGCACCACCTCATGAGATTCTATAGGCAAACCTTGCCTAAAAATACCCATTACATACTCTAAAAAGTACCTCATGTATAAAAATTTACATGGCCTTCAAATTTTGAAAATATTACCACAATAAGCGATGATGTTTCGCGGTATGAAGATAAAATATATGAACTACAGATCAGAACATTGTTCTGATTTTTTATCAAATGCTTTACGGATAAAGCGCCAACGAACTTTTTCCTGCAATGCAGGGCGAAAATATAAAACAATTTGTTGCGTCCGTTGTGGACCTGTTAATTCCGCAAAATCAATCGAATCTTCAAGACAAATATCCGCATCAGGCGAAATAAAATACCATACTTGCTCGTTCTTTACGTGCTCATTCTTTATGGCTAAACACACACGCTTGCCATCATAATTAACTTCAACTTGTGGATGAAGATGAAAGCGAACAGCAACATGATTCTGTTCGCTTTGCGCACTCTTATGTCTCTTTCCCCCTTTATTTGGCATAAAAAAGCGATCAAACCCCTCGATCATATCTCCATTTGTCGCCAAAATAAGACCACGCTCATGAATAAGATTAAAAGAACGCACATAACCATTATGACTCGCAATAAAACCTGTCTTCTCTGAATCCTCTATACGGCGCACTTGAACATCCGTTGGTCCATCAAACAAAAAGGAAGCTCCACTTTTCTTTTTTTTATAAAAAACGCCTACCGAACAATCATTAAGTGTAGCTGTTGAATGTGCTGCAGTAACACGCCCTAAATATCGATAATCTTCCCGCCCATCAGGATTAACACCGGTATTGATAATAAAACGGTGCCCTTGTGAAGACATTTCAAAAGACAAACACCCCGAACAAGCCTGCTGTGCTACAAAGCGAGGTGGAAACTTTCCTGTATCTGCAAGCACTGTTGTTTGATTGGCTTTTAAGCGCTGAAATCCTGAATAACGGGCATAACTAAAAGGATGCCCTCCTGTTTCATCAAGCTCCAAAAGTGATAATAATCGTTCCGACACAAGAGGACCAACCCCATTAAAATGGGCCAATGTTTGATCTTCATGGATAAAGAATCGTAAAGCTGGCAACATACGCTCAACAGAATCAATCAAAATACGGGGTGCTGTTTCATTACTACGCATAAAAAGATGCCGTAACGACAATAAATCCGATAACAAATTCAGCAAAATAACAGGACTACGGGAAATATGCCCACCATCAACTAGGATTTGACGTGAAAGCTCCTCTATAAGCATCGTTTGTACCTTTTTTTTCACTGCCACAGAAACAGGCAAAGCAAGAGAGGCGAAAGTCAAAGCTGTCGCTGCTTGTAAACGTTGATCATCATATTCCATACTGCAAATTGTTACGCGCAAATAACGAAATTGCAAACCAAGCGCACGTAAAAAGCGTTTTTCAAACCGCTCACTTGCTCCCTCTAACAACATTTTTGAATGACAAATCCACGAAATCAAGCGCCGTGCCACAACAGGACTACTCCAAGCAAGCCCTTTTACCTTCTTACCAGCATGATCAAGCCAATCTTCTAAAAGAGAGCGTGCATGTGCAGAAGCTAAATTACTTTCTGCTGCCTCCATATGGCGCAACCAATGAAAATTATGTAGAGCCGTTTCCCATTCAAGCGTTGGAGGAGCCAATGAAAATGGCGAAACAGCACCAGAATGAACCACATGACGAGCAAAAGCAAAACGACCATGATAAAATTCATGGGCCATCATTGGGTCAGCCACATGCAAATCAATAGGATGTGCTAAAATTTTATGAGGGCGGAATCCTGAAAATCGCCAGCGAAACAATGGCCCAACCCATAAACGCCGCATAAAGTGCTGCAGAGTATCGACATAGGCCACTATTTTTACCTGAGGAGCTTTTACTGCAACCGCCAAAATCTTATCTCCATTTATGCTGAATCAAATACAATTTCGACCATTTTTGTAAATGAAGCGTTAATTAAGCAATTTTTCGTAAGCGCGCAGCGAAAAAACCATCCATTCCTAAAAATGCAGTTTTCTCAGCATCGAAATTTTTATGACAAAAATCCGCAGGCGTTGTACGCAACATCCCCTCACAAAGCAAATGTGCCAGTGCTCCCATTTCCTCTGGATAAATAGGTTCTAAAACAATATCATTGCGTGTTGATAAAATTTTTTCAATGAGATCTTCACCTTCTTCTCTTGCTAGGGAACAATTGGAAAAAATAATACGTCCCCCCTCCTTTACCAAGGCAATTGCAGCGACAAGCAACTCATATTGCAACGCTGCTAACTTGATGATATCCTTCCTCGACTTCGTCCATAAAATATCTGGATGACGACGGATTGTTCCTGTAGAAGAACAAGGAGCATCAAGAAGAACCGCATCAAAAAGCTGTGTGGGGTGGAAATTTCTCACATCACCCTGCCAAGTTTGAACTAAAAAATCAAGCCGTTCCATATTTTCTTTTAAACGCTTGACGCGGTTAGCAGAAAGCTCAATTGCTGTCACTTCTGCCCCCTGCAAAGCCAATTGTGCTGTTTTCCCCCCAGGGCTTGCACAAAGATCAGCAACGCGTTTACCCCGTATATTCCCAAGTAAACAAGCAGGCAAGGCTGCAGCAAAATCTTGAACCCACCAAGCTCCTTCACAATAGCCTGGTAAATCAGAAACAGAACACTCCAGACGATTCAATCGAACAGAGCCATTAGGCAACACAACACCGCCAAGTCTTTCAGCCCATCCAACGCTATCAGATTTCA
>NZ_JBHIQG010000073.1:0-2456 GCF_042196425.1 Bartonella sp. AD328YNZD
TTTCTTGCCGATAAGGGCTATGATCCGCTCTATGGTGCTCGTCCGCTTAAACGGATTATTCAAAAAGAAATTCAAGACCCTCTCGCAGAGAAAATCTTGTTTGGAGAAATTCACGACGAGACAACGGTGAAAATTACAAAACAAGGAGATCGGTTGGAATTTTTGCCTGAAGATTAAGTTTGGAGAAATTCATGGTATAAAGGGCGGTGATAATCTTATTGTGCGATAAAACACCGCGCTTTGAGGCGTGCTGATTTAGAAAAATTCACTGTGAGACAGCGGTGTTTTATTGCAAAGCAAAGGGAGTAGCCGGTGTTTTTGCATATTAAATGAGCGTTCTCGAATATCGTAGGATTCTTTTCCTTCTGTTTGTCGTGAAAACTATTTTCTTGCAATGTTATAAGTGAAGTCACAAGCAGGATTGCTTTGTTGCTTTATTGCTTTGTGTGTAGAAGCGTTAAAGAGAAATGCCGTTTATCAACCGTAAAACATTGCTTTTTGAGGGGGCTGATCTGTGGCATGGGAATTTTAGACGAAGATATTTTGACGATGGATTGGAGTTTTGCTGTTTAAGCAAAAGGTGGAGGATGCGTAAAACGCGCTGCTCTCTCATTTTTTCGGTGATGTGCGTTTTTCTGCTTTAAAATTTTGCTAAAAGTTTTTTTAAACTGTTTGATTGATTGCACTCTTGTCGGTGGCTAATAGATGATGAAGCATGATTATCTGCACAATCAAGTTTGCTATTTTGCAGTTTTTTAATCAAGATAAAGACTTGAAAAACAAGACCTCTAACTTGTTTTGGTTAAAATTTTTGCTATTCGTGTTACAAAGGCAAGTTTAAGTGGAAGGTGTATATTAAAAATACCATCTATATCTTAATTGATTTTACTTAACATTTACCAATAAACTATAATATGGTAAATATTAAGTAAAATAAAAAGATAATGAACTTTTTTCAAGGATTTTAATAAAAACTGTATTGGAATTTATTGATAAAAAGGATCATTTGAAATTTAAGCGGGGTAAAATTTAAATGGGGGGCATAATCTTATGAAATTAGCCACAAACAAGGAAATAATTAACAGCTGGTTTGCAGAGGATGTTAAGAGTTATAATCGGCGTATTCCAGAAAGCTTAAAGGATTTCTATGAGGATAGGAAAGATTCGTTAATAAGTGATGCTGAGCTTCAAAAGAAAATTTTGGACTCTTTAATACAAGATGTGTCGTTAACATCGGATGATTCCAATCCATTAAAGTTGTTTCTTGAACAAGGCTTTTCTTTTAGGGAGGAGCAAGGGGCGAGAGTTTTTGATACTATTAGAGGTGAGCATTCGATATCTGTTAAAAGTGGAGAAAGCGTTGATCAATTTAAAGTGAATGATCCAGAAATTGAAGCATCATCTATACCGGACAAACGAGAAGATCACTATACATTTCTAATGACGTGTGATCGAATAGAGCATGCTTTTAGAGAAGAGTATGGGCTGGACAATCTTTTAAAAGAGATCAGATCGTCTGTCCGAGAGCAGGATAATATTGAGAATTACAATTGGTTAGAAAAGCTTATTGATAGTGCATTAAATAGTGAAAATGCACCGTTACAAGAAACACAAGAAATCTACATTCCAGACATTCGTGATCATCGTTTAGATGAAAAATCATATGAGCTCGCTATAAAAATCATTCGACGAGCAGTCAACTGTCTTGGGGTTCCCTCACGTTTGTACAATGCTTGTTTTTTTCAAAAAGCTTGTTCTTTGCGTGATCTTGTATTCATTTTTGGCATAGATGCTCAATTTGACATAAATGATCAAGTTCTTAACGAAGTCATGGATATGTCGACAGTTTATGACGCTAAAAATAACCTTTTAAAAGTACAAAATTTTGGTGAGAAAAATAGCGATGTTATTGGTCTTGCTATGTCAAAAAAAGCGATATCTATCCATGACTTAAAAAGTACAGGGTATAGCGAGTTTGATCCAAGCAATTTGAGCACGAATATCTTTTTTCATATTTCGCAATCGTCATTATTTCGTCCGTTTGAAACAATGATTGTCTTTAAAGCAGGGACTGATGATCAGATTGAAAAAACAATAAAAAGGTACGAAGGCGCCAATGGCATGAAGTTAAAAGAAGAAGCAGAGAAAGAAGCTTTAAAAAGAGTGAAAATGCTATAAAAAAGATTAATTGAGGCATTCAAAAGTCATTGGAAAATTATAAGTGACAACAAAAATGCAGCTGATTATCCTATTTGCCTTAAAACACTGCTCTCTGAAGGGGGGTGGTGTCTTGATCTGAATTTGATTTAAGGATGTTTTGTTGTTTGATATATTAACAAATAACGTTGATCGTTGTGCTTTTGCCTAATCAGAAATTAGCCACAAGATTGCTTTTTGTTTTTTCGGCTGGAGCTCTCTAAAGTTTCTCAACAGAGTGTGTTCTTTTTCGCTATAGG
>NZ_JBHIQG010000073.1:2556-9332 GCF_042196425.1 Bartonella sp. AD328YNZD
GAAACTGACACCTAAATGGCTTCCTAATTCTTTTTGGGAAAGTCCCATGGAAATGCGTCTATGACGGATTCTTTTGCCTATCAAAATGTCGATAAAATGTGGATTTTTAGTTGGCACTTCAAGCCCCCCTCCGGTTGCGAGCGCCCTCGCTTTGGTATTCCGGGAGTTAAAAACACTGACTTGACTCAGCTTTTTGCTTTTAGTGCCAAAGCACCTGGACATAGCAAAATCTCCCGGAATCCCGGGATACCCGCAAAGCGGGATAAATTTATGTGTCAAGTCTTCGGGTTTTTAATCCCTATTGATCGTTGCGTAGACGACCAAAATTACACTTTAAGTGATAAAGTAATTTCAGAAGCTTGGCAAGAAAAATCAAGAATTTTCTATTCTATTATGCCGTAAAACATTGCTCTTTTAGGGGGGAGTAAAGAGCTAGAATATTTGAGGGCAGGGCTTGATTTGTTGAGCTTTATGAAGTGTTGTCGTTTGAGGGGGGCGACTGAAGATTGTAAGGGGGTACTAGGCAAAAAGCTGCGTTCATTTATAGACTGTTGTTTATAGAGCGGTACGGGGTGGTGAACCTTTCCTTGGCTTCGTTCTGTAATAATGTAAAAGCGTAAAAATGTATATCCTTAAAAGTGAAACGGAGGACTTATAGATTTATATATTGTGCGTGTTTTTGGTCATGGTATGGAATGTGGTGCGAGGATTGGGGGAAGTGTCTTCGTGAATGGAAGTTGGGAGGAAGAGTGCTGTTAAGTTGTGAGAGTGTGATGGGAGAGAAAAAGGGGGGAATGGAGAATGAAGAAAGTGCGCATGGATAGGAGGAGAGTGTGGGTAATCCGGTGGTGCAAAGAGATGCGTGAAGGAGGGCGGTTTTGGAGATAGGGCTTGATTTGTTGAGCCTGACGAAGTGCTGTCGCTTGAGGAGTGGTTGGGTGCAAGCTTTATTTTGTGGGGAAAGCTGCTTTTTGAAGTGGGATTGTAGACTAGTGCTGGTTGGGAATTTTCATTCTTTGAGACGTGGGGTGGAGGTCAATGTAATAATATGGAAGATTGTGATCTAATAGTTTTTACATTCTTTCTTTTTTTAAAGATATTACTTGATATTAGAGTAAATGCTTATATCAATAGGAGTATTTCTTTAAAAATTTTCACTTAACTTATTAAGCGATTTATTAGAATAAAAGACTCTTCTGAAGTTCATATCACCAATTGTATTGAAGGAAGTGTAATTTTAAGTGTAGCTAAGTTTAACATCGGATGGTTGATATGAATTTGTTTTTAAAAAAGAGTCCATTAGCTCTTTTTTGCTCTCTCTTTATTTCTAAAGTTGGTGATTATGCTTATGAAGTTGTTTTTATTTTACTTGTCTTAGAATTAACAGATAACACCTTTTTTACAGGTCTTGTGTATTTTTTTCGATTTATCCCTTTTCTCTTTTTTGGCCCTATAGGAGGTTGGTTAGCGGATAATTTTTCTTTGAAGAAAAATATCATCTTAAGTGAAGTTGTTAGATTATTAGCTTCATTGTTTGTTTTTATAACTTATATAACAGGTACGGCACATATCATTGTTCTTATTTTTGCAGCAATATGTACAACGATAGGAAGAAGTATTTTCCAACCAAGTTTTCAAGCTGCTATTCCCAGAATGTTTTCAATAAAAGATCTTACAAAGGCCAATAGCATTGCTCAAATTATCATGGAAACTGCATCCGTCATTGGCCCTTTGGTTTGTTCCATACTGCTTTTTTTAGTAAATAAATCGGCAGTACTCATTTTTGATTTTTTTACCTATTTTATATCTATTATCGTGTTATTTAATCTCACGAATTTAAATTCAAATGAGAATAAATCATTCAATTTTATAAAAATTTATCGAGAAACAGCTTCATATCTTAAATATATTTCTACAGAACATAATAATTTATTTATTACGCTCGTTGGCTCGTCGTTTGCTATTCTCTTTACGGGTGCAATTTTAAGATTTTTAATTCCAGCTTTTGTTCTCTCTATAGGGGGAGAGGAAAACTTTGTTAGTTATATTTTTTCTCTCATGGCTGTTGGAACTATTGTTGGTGGTTTGTTATATAGTAAAATTATATTAAATATTACATCGTTGAAGCTCATGATATTTTGGCTTCTTTATGGGGTTATTCTGTTTGTTATGCCTTTAGCTGCTGGACTTTATTTAAAACTCCTTCTCGTGTTAGCATTTGTTTTAGGATTTATGGGTGCCTTTGTGGATATTGGTTTAGTCTCAGCTATTCAATTATATTCTCGTCGTGAAGATTTTGGTAAAAGTTTTGGAACCTTTTCAACTTTAGCGAACTCTGCGGAAGCAATCTCTGGCTTTATTGCTGGACTTTTGGCTCTCGTGGGATTGTTAAGCTCTTTTTTAGCTATGTCCGCATTAATTATTTCCACGGGAATTATTGGCGTTGTAAAAATTAAGAAAAATAAAGAGTTAACACCTCTTAACACGACAGTCGATGACGACCATTGATATATTTGATATCTCCATGCCTTTTCTTTTTTCTAAAGACGGTTCGCTAATTATCTTATTCATGAGATAAAAACACAGCTCTTTGAAGGGGGAATCTGAAATGAATGAGTGGTCAGTGGTGGAAACTTGCTAGGCAAGCATTTGAATTCTTTACAGACCGTTGTTTATAGAGTGGTACGGGGCGGTGAACCTTTCCTTGGCTTCGTTCTGTAATGATGTAAAAGCGTAAAAATGTGAATCTGTAAAAGTGAAGTGAAGGACTTATGGGTTCATATATTGTGCGTGTTTTTGGTCACTTTGGGCTTTTGGGGGCGTGGAATGTGGTGCGAGGATTGGGGGGAAGTGTCTTCGTGAATGGAGGGGAAATGAAGGGTGCTGTGCGTTGGTTTATGTAATGCAACACACCATGAAAGTAAGTATACATATACTATATGTATACTACATGCTTTACATGTGTTTTTTCGTACTTTTAACATATATATTTTGTGTGTTAAGCATAAGCTTTAAGTACTATGAGGATGGTGGCGTTTTTTTAACAAGTGAGAAATTGATTAACTAATGCTTGATAGTAAAGCAGTATGTTGTTAAGGCTATTCTTTGAAAGGAGGCTCTTATTTCTGGTGTAGGAGCTTCTCAGAAGAGAATGCAATTAATAGGGGAGTTAAGATGTCAAAATATTTATTTCCGTTACCGCTTGTATTGGTGGCTGGTTGTGCATCTATCAGTAATTATTCATCAAGTTATGTCAGTCCAAATATTACGAAAGATGATGTAAAATTAATTGCTAACGATTTTGTTCGTAATCTTAAAAAACCTTTACCGCCCGCTACAACAACACTTATTGTGAAAAAAAATAAAACAGAAGACAACTTTACTCCTGTATTTATTGATCTCTTGCGACGGAATGGATATAACGTGATCTATACAGATCAACCAAACAAACAGCAAAATGGTGTAATCTTGACTTATCAAATAACGCCAATAAAGACAGGTATCATGTCTATGGTTTCTTATGATGAGGTTGGAGTAACGCGTTATTATGTCCGTACTTATAATCGATGAAACCCCTTTACCGGTTTGTCTCAAAGAAGTAGATAATGAAGAAATGTGTTTCAGGGAAAATGTTGGGATTGAATTAATCAATAAAAATTCGCAGATGTGAAAATTGCATATTCAGACGATAGTTATTCGTAGTCTCGTTTACAATTTCAGTGTTGTAACGAAGAAAGATGTCGTTTTATCTGTTTGCAATTCTTCATGTTCTGTCTCAGTTATATAGCGCTTTTATCGTTTCTGTCTTATAGAAAATTACTTTCTGTTCTACGGCTCTATATGCCAATCTAATAGTCAGATCTGATCAATCAAATTCATATGAGCTCTTTACAGAAATCTGTTGTTTGAGATTGTTGTAAAGGTGTTTTGTTTTTATCAAATTATCGCGTGGTGGTTTGGGAGTTTCCTTTGGCTGCGTTCTGTAATGATGTAAAAGCGTAGAAATGTGAATCTGTAAAATGAAGCGGAGGATTTGTGCTTTGTGAGAGCTTTTATCATGGCATGGAGTGTGGTGGGAAGGATTGGGGGAAGTGTCTTCGTGAATGGAGGAGAAAGTTGGGATGAAGAGTGTTGTTGAAGTGCGTTTTCTGGAGAAGAGTGTGTGGGGAATAGCTGTGAACAGATTGCAGAGCTGATGTGTAAAGAGATGTGAAGAGAGAAAAATCGTGGTTGGCGTTTATATTCTATGCGGAGCTTAACAATTATATTTTTATGGGGGATATTCGTGAAATGGGTGTGAGAAGAATTGAGAGGTGTTTTTTAATAAGTGGATGAATGAGCAATACAATGAAATCCCATTTAGGGGAAATCCCATTTAGGGGAAATCCCATTTAGGGGAAATCCCATTTAGGGGAAATCCCATTTAGGGGAAATCCCATTTAGGGGAAATCCTATTTAGGGGGAATCCTATTTAGGGGGAATCCTATTTAGGGGAAATCCTATTTTAGCTCTTGTTGTTTTAGACATTGTGTTTTGTATGAGGGGCATTTTGCAGGAAAGATGTTTTGAGGGATGTGGCTCCCCTTAAAGAAAAACACAAAAATATCAAAAGAAAAATATAAAAACTTGACAAGGTAAATGTAAAAAGGTATCATAATGATACAATCGGAATTGTGCGTTTAAATCAGATGAGATCTTTTGATAAGATTCTGTGAGAGGGGTGGGGGTGTTTTTCCAAGGTTCTGGTGTTTGTTATCCTATTTTGAAGTTTGTTATCCTATGATGTCGTAAACCGGTGTCGTGAACCGTTTTTTGAGATCTGGTGGTATCAGGCGGGCAAGGCTTTAGGCTGAGGGGAATATTGGCAACGGATGTCGATTGATGGGCTTTTGTCTAATCAGAAATCAACCACAAGATTGCTTTTTGTTTTTTCGGTTTGAGTTCTCTAAAGTTTTTTAAAAGGGCGTGTTCTTTTTCGCTATAGGTGTCTTGATCATGGGGGAGAGCATTTTCCTTTGTGACAATATCTGCTTTTATCGCAATATCGGCATAAAAAAAGGTAATGGGAACTTTTAAGATGTTGGCAATTTCTTGTAAGCGTCCCGCGCTTACACGATTGAAGCCTTTTTCATATTTTTGGATTTGTTGAAAACTGACGCCTAAATAGCTTCCTAACTCTTTTTGAGAAAGTCCCATTGAAATGCGTCTGTGACGAATTCTTTTGCCTATCGAAATATCATTGAAATGTGAATTTTTAGTTTGCACTTCAAGCTCCCCTCCAGTTGCGAGCGCCCTCGCATGAGTATTCCGGGAGGTTGAAAGCACTGAACTCAAATCAGCTTTTTGCTTTTAGTGCTGACAAGCACTTGGACATAGCAAAAACTCCCGGAACTCCGGGATACCCACAAAGTGGGGTAAATTAATGTTTGAGTTTTCGGGCTTCAACTCCCTATTGATCGCTGCGTAGACGATCAAAGCACCTTTTGAGTGATAAAGTAATTTCAAAAGATTGGCAAGAACAATTAAAAGATTTGGAAAATGAGAGCATTTTTTTGTATCTTAAAAACTGTCTCATTATCTTCTTATGCCTTATGCCTTATGCCTTATGCCTTATGCTGTAAAATATTGTCATTTGAGGTAGGGTGAGATGGGGGCATTAGAGGCAAGGATATGCCGTCGACGGATCTTCAAGCATATCAATAATTCGGGCATATCAATAAGGTGCTTTTTGTGAGAGTGTCTGGATATTTGAGGGTAGGGGTTATCTATCCGTGTCTGGTGAAACAGTATCCTTTGAGGGGTGGTGAGGGGTGTTTCCCAAGTGCAATATACGCGATAAAAGTTGAATTGTTTACAGACTCTTGTTTATTGAGTGGTGGGCTGGTTTGGAAATTTCGTTTGGTTGTTTTCTGTAAAGATGTAAAAGCGTAAAAACGTGAATCCGTAAAAGTGAAATGAAGAATTTATGTGTTGTATGCTTTTGTCTTGGCATGGAATGGGGTGAGAGGACTGGGGAACGAGTCTGCAAATGAAGTGGAAAGCTAGGATGAAGCATGTGAAAATTGGCGCTGTGGGAGAAGCTTTTTGGTGTGTGTGAAGCTTTGTCTTTTGGGTGGGGTCTTTGCTTCGAAGCGGAATTGATCGGTATTTGTAGGAGCTTTCGCTCTTTGTGTTGGAGAGGGATGGGTGTAAGAATATTCAGAAAAGGCTTGCTTGTTGAATCCGTTGTTTGAGGGGTATGGTGTGCTGATCTGTCTAAGTGCTTGGTAGGAGGAAACTGCTACAAGATGTCGGATTCTTGACAACGCAGTGTAAGACGCTGGGGGAAAAATTTTGTTTGGCTGCTTTCTGTAAAGATGTAAAAGCGTAAAAACGTGAATCTGTAAAAGTGAAGTGAAGGATTTATGCGTTGTATGTTTTTCATGGCATGGAATGTGGAGAACTAGGGTGCGCGTTTGTGAATGGAGCGGAGAAAGCTGGGATGAAGAGGGGTGTTAAGGTGTTGACTGGAGAAAAGTGTGTGAGGGAATATTTTAGGGCAGCGCTTATCTGTCGTGTCTGATAAAATTGCCTTCTTTGAGGTGTCGTGATCTGAAGCTTATATTTTAAGGGTGTTGGATATATTGGTGAGGGATGTTGACGGGGTGCTTTTGTCTAATCAGAAATTAACCACAAGATTGCCTTCTGTTTTTTCGCTTCGAGTTCTCTAAAGTTTTTTAAAAGGGCGTGTTCTTTTTCGCTATAGGTGTCTTGATCGTGGTGTGAGAGATTTTCCT
>NZ_JBHIQG010000074.1:0-1607 GCF_042196425.1 Bartonella sp. AD328YNZD
AGCCAAAGGCGCTTCTGCTGGTCCCATAACAGAGATATTTTTTTCCCGTGGTGCTGCTTGACGCAATGCGCGCGCATAATGTTCTGCTGCTTGGCGCTGTTGTGCCGACACAATCAAAGAGGCAAGCCGCCCATAGGGGGGCAAATGATAATGCTGACGTGCTGCAATCTCACGTGTGTAAAAATCTTCTGGCTGGCATGCAAGTAAGGCTTTGATGACCGGATGATCTGGTTGATAGGTTTGCAATAATCCTAAACTCTTCAATCCCACACGCCCTGCTCTTCCGGTAACTTGAGAAAGCAGCTGATAGGTACGTTCACTTGCGCGTAAATCGCCATTGGCAAGACCAAGATCAGCATCAATAACACCAACCAGAGAGAGCTTGGGAAAATGATGTCCTTTAGCGACCAGCTGTGTTCCAATAATAATGTCTACATCGCCATTGGCAATGGCTTGCAATTCGCTTCGCAACTGCCCAATTCCCCCTTTAAGATCTGTTGAAAGGATCAATGATCGCGCTTGAGGAAAAAGCATCTGTGTTTCTTCGGCAATTCTTTCCACACCCGGTCCGCAAGCCACAAGATGATCTAAGGTTCCGCATTCAGGACAGGCTTCAGGAAGTGGTTCATGATATCCACAATGATGACATTTCAGTTGCCCTTGCGCGCGATGTTCTACCAACCAACTTGAACAATCGTTACAATGAAAACGATGTCCGCAAATTCGGCATAAAGTTAAAGGTGCATAACCACGGCGATTAAGAAAAAGAAGAGCTTGTTCACCCTTATCAAGCGTTTGTTTTAAAGCTCTTTCAAGAGCAAAGGAAATAAAGCGCCCCTTTTGCACCCCTCCTTGACGCATATCAACCACCCGCAACTGTGGAAGTGCGACTTCTTTAAAACGGGATGGTAAATGCACCTTTTGATAACGCCCTTTTAAAACATTGGCTTGGCTTTCAATCGACGGTGTGGCTGAGGATAAAATAACAGGAAAATGCTCAAAAGAGCCCCGAGCAACTGCCATATCACGCGCATGATAAAAAATGCGCTCTTCTTGTTTATAAGCGCTATCATGTTCTTCATCGACAACAATTAAGCCAAGCTCAGGAAAGGGAAGAAAAAGCGCCGAACGAGCCCCAGCCACAACACGCACCCGCCCTTCTGCGACTTGCCGCCAGACGCGTTCTCTACGACGTGGCGTCAAATCAGAATGCCATTCTGCTGCCGCAGCGCCAAAGCGCGCATAAAAACGATCTAAAAACTGCTGAGTTAAAGCAATTTCCGGCAATAAAATTAAAACCTGCTTATCGCCTTTGAAGGCTTGAGCAACCGCTTCAAAATAAACTTCTGTCTTTCCAGATCCAGTCACACCATCAAGCAAAAAAACTTGAAACTGAGAAGATAAAACACCTTCCCGCAATACTGTTGCTGCTTCATTTTGCGCTCCCTGCAACTGAGGAGGACAAAAATCAGGATCAGGCATTTCCACAAGGTCAGGAGCAGGAACCATAACATCTTCGAAAACTCCTAGAGCTTTTAAACCTTCAACAACAGAAACCGAAGTTCCAGCCGCATGTGCCAGACCAGAACGTGTCCATATCTTCTCAT
>NZ_JBHIQG010000074.1:1707-9161 GCF_042196425.1 Bartonella sp. AD328YNZD
AAAAAACCAGCGCCATTCTCCAGTGCAAATAAAGCCCATCTACTATAAACATTCAACATGATATCGTAAGTATACCCCTCCACAACACTATCCCATAGTGCAACTTATTCTTAACACAAAAACTTTTATTTTTTTGCGCCTCATGTTTCAATTTAATCCTCAATAAACTGATTCATAAAGATAATTCACTTTTTGTATGTTGAATGAAAACCCCTCAATACGATAAATTTTTCTCATTTCAAACCCATCGAGGAACATTTGTAAATCTTTATTAATGAGAGAGAGTACGCCATGTTTTTGAGTACCGGTGGGATAATAGTGCGCAAAACCATCGCAATATTTGTCTTGGCAATATTTGTCTTGCTTCATGCCAAAGCGTGGAAACAATGCGTACATTTTTCAACCTAGTTGAAACTACGCAACAACAATACAAGCAATAAGCCAGTACCAACACACACCTTACCAGCTCGTGGATGTTGCCAACAAGCCCCTTGGCACTTAAAATGATTCATAAAAGGTATTTTCTCTTCTTTTTTGGACAGTTTCACTCTCCACGGCTTTTCCCGTTTATCACCCGCAAGAAAATGATTTTTATTGATTCAACATAAAACAGGTTTAGAACGAGAGAATCTACGATTTTCGGGGTTCTCATTCAACATACAAAAAGTGAATTATCTTTATGAATCAATGCAATGCAGTACAAAAGTATAGGGTTAAAAAATTGTTTATACAGATTTTTATTGTCAAAAGATCTTTCCAATGAAATTTTTAAGACATTAAACGCTATTTTAGCCCATTTTTCTCATCTTCTTATGGAACTTCCAATGATTATAAGTCATTGAGGGTCCTCGCCACATTTCAAAAATGAAGATTCTTAACCCCGCCGATCTATAAATAATGTCCTGTACATAATGTTTTGTAAATAATCCTGCTTCCTAAACGGACTTACAACTTCTTTATGTGATTCATATCTCCCTCCTAAAGTAAGCTAATTTATAAGATACAGCTCCTTTCTCTAAATATTTATCAAACTCTCATACAAATCCACGCCCTTTTCGCAACGCAAACCATGAATGGTATAATGATAAATCCACTGATCACCACCATCTTTACGCTTCACAAAGGAGTAAACCAGCACCATCACATACCTTGCCAGCTCATGAATGTTGCCCCCCCCTTAGCACTTGAAACAATTCATAAGAAGCATCTTGAGTACTTTCTGAAATACTTATTCCCCACATTCCTGCCCCTCTTATGACGTGCAAACAAGTGATTTTAATTGATTCAATATAAAGCAAAATACGTGATGAGAAAATCTTTCTGTCTTTGGCGTTATAATTCAAGTTAAACAATTATTTATCATTATAAATAAATATGTTGACCATATAAATACTTCATGCGTAAAATTTTACATGCCTTCTTCAATGGTGTTTTATTACGACACAATGAATCCATTCGCTTTCATCAAAAATAAGGTTAAACGTACCGAAGATATCTTATGATGCACACTCAAATATCAAGAGCAATCGCAAATAGGAAGTGAGCAAAGTGTGTGATAATGTTAGCTTATTTTCATAAAAATACCGCTACGCAAAGATGCCAATACACAAAAATGTTGGTACGCAATGAATTCTATACCTTATTACGAGCAACGCTATGAAATGGGTGTGAAAACGATAAATCGTATTTCTTTACCGAAAACGAGTATATGATTAACATCATAGCATTCTTGTTCTTTACACAGATATTAATTCTTTCTCTTGCTTTTGCCGTCAACAATAGCGCATAACAAAAAATAGGATAAAAGCTAAAAAGAAGAGGTTAGATATGAAGTTTTTTGTGGATAGCGCCAATATCGAAGAAATTCAAGAGTTACAGAATTTAAGCCTTGTTGATGGTGTTACCACCAATCCCTCTCTTATCCTAAAATCAGGACGCAATATTCTTGATGTTACAAAAGAAATTTGTGCTCTCGTTAGCGGACCTGTTTCTGCTGAAGTTGCAGCAACTCAATTTGAAGACATGATGAAAGAAGCGGCTGTTTTAGCAAAGATTGCCGACAATATTTGTATCAAGCTTCCTTTAACACTTGATGGATTAAAAGCCTGTAAAGCCCTCACAGCAGCAGGACTAAAAACAAATCTCACCCTTTGTTTTTCTGCCAATCAAGCCTTATTAGCAGCCAAAGCAGGCGCGACATTCGTTTCACCTTTTATTGGGAGACTTGATGATTGCGGAAATAATGGAAGTGAACTGCTTCATGAAATACGCACAATTTATGATAACTATAACTTTGAAACACAAATCTTAGCCGCTTCAATCCGCACCGTTAATCATGTCAAAGAAGCAGCACTAAGCGGTGCTGACGTTGCAACAGTTCCACCAACAGTCTTAAAAGCCCTGGTCAAACATCCTCTCACCGATAAAGGGTTGCAAATATTCCTCGACGACTGGAAAAAAACAGGACAAAATATTGTTTAATGGCTAGAAATTTTATTGGAAAGATCTTTTGAAAGTAACAAAAAGATCTGTTCAGCCAACTCTTCCGCGACACGTTTTTTTGCATCTTCTTCTGCTTGCAGCGTTGCATATTCTTGACGAAGGCGTTCAAAAGATGCATTCATCATTGCTGTTCCTTTTGCAACAGGCATATTTTTCATATCCTGCAAAGTATAAGAAGCTCTGCTCATAACAGTTCCAACAGAAGGTCGTCCCTCTCTCTTTCTATCATAATCAACCTCTATCTGCATCGATTCTCTTGTAAATACGGATGTCTGCAATGCTAATCGATAAGCCGGTAGAGAAGATTTACCCCCATTCCCATACAAAAGAAACAGTAAATGATTGCGCACCATTTGACCAAAACGATCTGAAGGTTCTTCCACAACAATAGAGGCGAGCTTTTGCGCAAGCCCCAAAGAAGCTTGCCCAGAAGCAAATTTTCCATAAGAATCAGAATTCATCGCCATTGAACTCTGCGACTCCTGACGGTAAAGCGGCTCAACTTTGCATCCACACAACAGTGTGAATACACCAGCTAAAACGATAAGCAGAAAACTTTTAAAGAACGACATTCACAATCCTTTTTGGAACAACAATGATTTTTTTCACGGGCTTTTCAATCAGCTGCGCCTGTACGAAATCTAAAGCCAAAACCGCTTCTTTAATCATCGCCTCATCGGCTGTTGCTGCAACAGTCACCTCACCACGTTTTTTACCATTAATTTGCACCGGCAAAGTATAGCTTTCTTCAACGATTAATGCAGGATCATAAACAGGCCAAGCAAGCGTAGACATTAAAGTCTCTTCCCCTAAAGCTGCATGACATTCCTCTGCTAAATGAGGCATCATTGGGGCAATCATGGCAAGAAAAAAATCCATAGCTTGACGTAAAGAAGCTTTCATTTCATCGTCAACACTTTCTATCCTATTTAACAACGGTGCCATAATATTCAAGAATTCATAAAGGCGTGCAATAGCCCGATTAAAAGCGAATTTTTCCAAATCATCTTCTACAGCGTGGAGCGTACGATGGGCTGCTTTTGAGAGTTCCAAAGCCGCTCCCTGATGCCCTGCACAAGGGGATATATCCTTTAAAACAGAAGCACTCAAAGCCACATGGCGCCAAACACGCTGGACAAAGCGATGAGCCCCTTCAACACCAGATTCTGTCCAGATAACATCCCGCTCGGGGGGAGAATCTGACAACACAAACCAGCGCACAGTATCAGCACCATAAGATGCAATAATATCGTCAGGATCAACAACATTCTTTTTTGATTTAGACATCTTCTCAATCAAACCAATCGTCACTTCACTTTGATCGGTTAATTTATAAGCCTGACGCTTTCCATCTTTTTCAACAATCGAAATTTCTGCTGGAGAAACCCAACCCTGTTCATCCCTATAGGTTTCATGCACCACCATCCCTTGCGTAAAAAGCCCCTTAAAAGGCTCATCAACCGTCACATAACCTAACAATTTCATGGCACGCATAAAAAAGCGCGCATAAAGAAGATGCAAAATCGCGTGCTCAATTCCACCAATATATTGTTGCACAGGCAACCATTCAGCGGTTGCGTGTTTGTCAACCGGTTCTGATGCAAAAGGAGCCGTAAAGCGTGCATAATACCAAGAAGAGTCAACAAATGTATCCATGGTATCGGTTTCACGTTTGGCAGGTTGACCACAGGAAGGACAAGTAACATTTTGCCATGTTTCATGCCGCGCAAGAGGGTTACCCGGTTGATCAAAAGTAACATCATCCGGCAACACAACCGGCAAATTAGCACGCGGAACAGGAACAACCCCACAAGTTGTACAATGGATCATGGGAATGGGGCACCCCCAATAACGTTGCCGCGAAATCCCCCAATCACGCAAACGAAATTGCACTGTTTTCTTCCCTTGCGGTTGCCCATTGAACATTTGTTTCTCAAGCCTTTTGGCTGCTTCTTCAAAGGCTTGTTGGGGTGTTAAACCATCCAAAAATCTAGAATTAATCATCACCCCATCACCAACATAAGGCGCTTCAGGTGTGACAAAATCTTCTTTCTCAACTCCTAAAGGCAAAACCACCGGTTTTATTGGAAGGTCATATTTACACGCAAAATCGAAATCTCTCTGATCATGAGCAGGACAACCAAAAACAACCCCTGTTCCATAGTCCATAAGCACAAAATTAGCGATATAAACGGGAATATGCACCGTTGAATCGAAAGGATGAACAGCCAAAAGGGGCGTGAGAAACCCTTGTTTTTCAGCTGTTTCAAGAGCTGCCGTTGTCGTTCCACCACACCGACAATTTTCAATAAAATCACTCAACGCTTTGTCTTTTTTTGCCAAAGCTTGTGCAATAGGATGATCAACAGACAGCGCTAAAAAGGAAGCACCAAAAAGTGTATCAGGGCGCGTTGAATAACAAACAACCTCATCAAATTTTTCACAAACATCACCAGCATCACCTGTCGACTTTAAAGCCCAACGAATCAGCAAACCTTGTGATTTTCCAATCCAATTTTTTTGCATGGTGCGAACTTTTTCAGGCCATTGGTTCAGCTCTTCAAGCCCAGCCAAGAGATCTTCACTAAAGTCGCTAATTTTGAAAAACCACTGGGTCAACTCACGTTGTTCCACCAACGCACCAGAACGCCATCCCCGTCCATCAACAACCTGTTCATTGGCCAAAACAGTATGATCAACAGGGTCCCAATTCACCTTAGCCACTTTACGTGCTACCAACCCCTTTTGATAGAAATCAAGGAACAACATTTGTTGGCGGTGGTAATATTCCACATCACAAGTTGCAAATTCACGCGCCCAATCGAGTGAGAGCCCTAATTGTTTTAATTGCCCGCGCATGACCGCAATATTTTGATAAGTCCAAGTTTTAGGATGCACTTTATTTTGCATAGCAGCATTTTCAGCCGGCATCCCAAAAGCGTCCCACCCCATGGGATGAAGCACATTAAACCCCTTTGCGCGTTTATAGCGTGCAACCACATCTCCCATGGCATAATTGCGCACATGCCCCATGTGAATACGGCCAGAAGGGTAAGGAAACATCTCTAAAACATAATATTTTTCACGAGCATCTTCTTGGACAGTCTGAAAAATTTTCTTTTCATCCCAAATTTCTTGCCATTTTTTTTCTCTCGCACGTGGATTATAGCGTTCGCCTATCTTATAATGCTCAATCGTCATTCCCATTATACTCTTTTAATAAAACAGAACCAAAAACTTGTTTTATTATGCTTGATCATGGATTAACCTCATCGTCAACATTTTCGTGAAATATTTCCCTAAGTATTTTATAAAACTTTAAAAAAAACGACCAACTCTTGAACAACAACGATAAAGCACAAACATATGAAGATACAAACTCCCCTTGATGCCCCTTCCATTGAATCATGGCAAAACCTTCAAAAAGATATTGCAGCAATATGCCAAGAGTTACAACGCCCTGTAGAAGAAATTGAACTTATCGCTGTTTCAAAAACTGTTTCTGCTATTGATATACGACCCCTTTTGCAAGCAGGACAATCTTTGTTTGCAGAAAACCGTATACAAGAAGCAGCACAAAAATGGCCTGCTTTACGTCAACAATTTGAAAATATTAAACTTCATCTCATCGGCCCCCTACAGTCCAATAAAGCTGCTGAAGCTGTAAAGATTTTTGATGTCATTCAAACGGTTGATCGTGCAAAAATAGCCAAAGTTTTGATGGAGGAAATGCAAAAGCAAAAAAGGCATCTTCCCTGCTATGTTCAGGTTAACATTGGCTTAGAATCGCAAAAAAGTGGTATCGCACCACAAGAAGCTATATCTTTTGTCAACCAATGCAAAAACAACTATGGACTTGATATCATCGGACTTATGGGCATTCCCCCTGTCGATGAAAACCCCGGCCCCTATTTCGCGCTCTTAGCAAAATTAGCAAAACAAGCAGGTCTTCCAAAGCTTTCCATGGGTATGTCCAGTGACTTCAAAACCGCTCTACAGTTTGACTCTAACGTCCTTCGCATTGGCTCTGCTTTATTTGGAAAACGCCCTGTGTAAAGCAATTCCCTCTCATATAAATTCATTCCCCCTTCATATAAATTCCCATTGAAAATTTTACGAACAAGCCCAAAACAGCAGAAATGAGAAAAAATATTTCCTTCAATATCAATAAAAGAGCAATTCTAGCAAAAAAGATTCCAGTCCCTCTTTCATCCTGTTAGCAAAATAAGCAAAAAAGCTGGTCTTCTCAAATTTCTTACCGGCACATCCACAACACATACAATAGCTTCAAGATAGCGTTACAATTTGGCTCTCATATTCTCGCACATTAGCTCTACTTTACTCCCCTCTGACCGCCTCTCCAGCAAAAGCAACGTAAAAAATAAATCCTTATATAAAGACAAAATGATAAGAGGGGCGTTGCGCATGAATGAAAAAACTTTCGCAAAATAAATAATTACAAAAGAATATTTAATAAGATCATCGCAATGATCTCCATTAAAAACCACGAATTCTCTTAACTTCCCCAACACGCGCGCACAATCTCCCCATATGCCAATGGTGTAAAGTAGATAAAAAAAGCTTATGGCTGCATAATACAGTAACAAAACTCTTTCATGTAAGCCACTTGAGCAAAATAAACATCTCAAATACCCAATAGAGCACCAAGAACCGCGCTAAACAACATGATAGCAATCTATAAGGTCAACGATAGCATAGAGACTTTCTATGCTTTACAAAGCGTAAAATACGGTCAATATCCGCCTGAAAAATAAAAGAACGAATCCCACGCATGTGCGCATAATACATGCAAGAAAAACAATAGCAACAAAGCAGATTTCAATAACGATATCTCTTTATATTTCTCGTAAACAAATAGAAAAACTTCAACTTTTCATATGCGCAATTTTTCTGATTTTAAACTTTAATTAAGGAAAAACAGGGAATATTTC
>NZ_JBHIQG010000075.1:0-6105 GCF_042196425.1 Bartonella sp. AD328YNZD
AAACCTGCTAAGAGCAAAAATGGTATGGCACCATAATAGGGAAAACGCTCTATGAGACATAAATCGCAAGGAAGATAGCCGCCAAGATATTCAAAACTAAGGGCGAGACCTATTATGGTGGACAAGCAAAGAGTGAGAAAAAAAGCCCAGAAACATTGTTCTTTTCTGCTGGGTTCAACATGAAGGTGCTTGTGTAAAAGTGGGTGAGAAGACAAAACGCATGCCATTGAGTCTATTCCTTATAAAATCTGCTTGTTTAAAAAAGCGATGAAAACCCCATAAATTAAAAGGAGACTAACAAAACCAATGAGAATAATCCATTTGAAATGCTGTGCTAAAAAATTCATTGCTTTTTGTCCAAAATGTTTCATAAGCCACGCGAGAAGATAAAATCGAGCGCCTCTGGAAAAAATACAAATAAGAATGAAAAATTCAAGACGCACACTCATAACACCAGCCAAAATTGTGACAATCTTGATGGGGGGAAGATGTAAAAAACCTGATGTTATCAGTAAAATGATGAGAAATTGTAGGGTTGCGTTGTTTTTTAGAGATTCAAAACTTTCAACTTTACCGTAAAATTCTAAAATAGGTTTGGCAAGGGTGTCATAGGCAAAATGTCCTATAAACCAACCGGCAATTCCTCCTAAAACAGAACAGATCGTCGCAAGAAAAGCATAGCGATAAACCCGCTTGGGATGGATAAGCAGCATCGGAATATATAAAACATCTATGGGAATTGGAAAAACAGAACTTTCAATAAAAGCAATGAAACCAAGCCAGTGTGGTGCTGTACGCCGATTTGCTAAAGAAATCGTCCAAAGCTTTAATTTGTTTAATATCATGTGTTTTTTATAAAATTAAGAGGTAAAGACTTTACAAATGAGGTTTCTATAAATCCGGTAGAGACAATATTTCATAAAACAAATAAAAAATGATATGAATTCTAAAAAATGAGAAGTCTTCTGTTGACGAATCTGTTCTTCTTCATATAGTGCAAAAGGGTAATCGACAAGTCTGTCTTTTATAGTAATGTGCGGGTGTGGTGGAACTGGTAGACGCGCCAGACTCAAAATCTGGTTCCGAAAGGAGTGTCGGTTCGAGTCCGACCACCCGCACCACTTATAGATTTTCTACACTATCACTTGATATCGTTGTTTATCTTATTTTATTTAAGTTGTCTTTTATGGACGACCTTGATATCTGATGAATCTGTCACAAGCGTAATTCAAAAGGTGGTTTAAAAAGTGATTAGGAAAACAAGAATACGTAATAGATTTGCTGCTTTCTCTGTAAAAAAATTTGCCTAAAGGTAAATATGCGGATGGAGCTGGACTGTGTGGCTTATCTCGACCGCATGAATACTTTCCTTTATCTGTTATGACATTTGAAATTGTATGAGAGTAACCTCATCTTTGGATTTGTTTTTTTTCGCTCTAAAGGATGAAAATTCTAAAACCTACGTTTGTTTTTAAATGATATAGCTCTTTTCAGTGGGGCACATCTGCTGGACGTTGCAGGTGTAGAGACTCTATGGTACTTATATCATCAAATGACGGTATTCTATTATGCTGTAAAACAGCGTTGTTGAGAGCATTGATATAAGGCATGAAAATTTTTCCATATTGTAAGTGTTTTTAAATATCGTGATCCGTATTCAGGGCAGGGCTTGTTTGTTGCACTTATGAAGTGGACCGCATGAGGGGTCAGCAGGTGGAACCTACCCGTGAGAAGCTGGATTGTTGACAGACCAGTGGCTGGTAGGAATCTTCCTCCTTTGAGGTGTGGGGAAGAGGGTAAGATGTAAAACGATAAGGTTATTTTTAAAATAATTATATATGAATCTGCTTGGTGCTATCGATGAGTGAGAACTTTTAATAGAACTACAGCTTATGGGAAAATGGAATAGAGCTGTTTGTTCTTGAAGGATGCTTTGCTGGTTGCTGTTGTCATTTCTATGATTGTTTACAATGATGTTTGTGTTATTCTTTTGATGCGCTGCATAAAGACACTTCATTTGAAGTATTATAATACAACCTCCTTAAAACGTTAAAGCGTTTTTTTAAGAGGCGTTGGATATTTCGGGAAAGGGTTTGCTCATAGCGCTTGATGCATGTTCATCACATGAATAGCAAGCCAAGAGAAACTAGACTCTATTAAGAATACGATCTGTTTACAGATTGGTGTGGGTTTTGGATTTTTTATCCTTTGAAGAGGGAGGCAAGTGAATTCTCATGACCCTATATAAAGTGAATCCTATAAGCAGAAAGTTGATGAATTTACACCGAAAAAATCGGATTATTTATAGGTTAGTGAGGGAAGCTTTCAGATGTGAAGAGGAGATTAGGTCCCTTATTTGTGCTATTCAAAGGACTGTCATCTTTTTTTTACTGAGTGGTTGTCTTTGACAACAGAGTTTTTTCTTACAAGAGTGTACAAATTGCAAAGTGTGAAGATATAAGTGGAAAGCGGATTGGATAAAATCTCCAAGGATAGATTTGTTATCTTGTTTGGTTATCTTATGAAGTCAAGTGCGAGAAGTGGTTAGGGACGTTACTTTTCAGAAAAAACTGGATTGTTTATGGATTAATGAGGGAAGCTTTCTTTTAGATGTGAAGAGGAAGTTGAAAAATTAACTGATGATTTTCTATTTTATGCTGTTGTCATGTTATCATCATATGAAGTTGTCATTGAAGCGCGGTATCCGTATTTATTTTAAAGAAATATCTCTTAATAAGTGCTCTTATTAATTTTACGATGGCACCCAATCGTATGATGTCAAAATGCTTGTGAAGTGTATAAAAGCTTTATGAATAAGCAAACCGGCGCTATTACACAATTTGCTAATTCTCAATGTTGCTAAAGCCCTTGGTATTTGATAAAATTCATAAGAAGCATTTTTGGTCCTTGTCTTATACAATTTACCCACATTCCAGCCCCGCTTGTGACGTACAAGCGAATGGTTTTTATTGATTCAACATGAACAGATTTGAAATGAGAGAATCTTATGTTATTCGGAACTCTCATTCAAACTGAATAAAACTAAATTATCTTTATAAGTCAATATGTTGTAGTTATTATATTCCAAACGTATACCATGAAATGATCAAAGGATAGGACCTTGCTTTAAGAAAAGCTGGATTGTTTCGTAACCATTTGTTTAAAGTTTAGCACTGGTTTCGAGAATCTTCGTCTTTCTAAGGGAAAGGGAGCTATAAAAAAACCCTGTTTTTAACAGGGTTTTTTAACAGTTCAATTTTTACAAGATATTAGAATTTATAAGCAATGCCGAGGCGAAAATCATGCGTTTTTGAGGCGATTTTAAGTTTATCGTCGGCAAATTTCTGTTTAAAAAAATCTGAATAGCGATATTCTGTACGCATGACGATGTTATCTGTCATTGCAAGATCAAAACCACCACCAATAGTGTAACCAACCATGATTTTTGTCTCATCTAATACATTGCCAGAAGCAAATACTGTCGAATCTTCTTGCGATTTTGTTAACAGTGACATGATATATTGCATCTGTGTGTAGGCGATACCCCCTGCAATATAAGGCATAAGACGATGGGAAGCAAAACCAATACGCGCGCGTGCGGCGCCAGCCCATTTTTCTTTCAACGTTACACTGCTTACAACAATGTCACCATAGTTGGGTATCGTTTCATCTTGGGCTGCAGGTTTTATAATAGGAATCCCAGCCTCTTTAAAAGCTGCGTTAATTGTGTCTAATTCATCTAGAATTTTCTTTCCATTGTCTGTTTGGGTGTTTTTTCTCCCAGACCAGACCATGTCCGTATCAAAACTGAAAATAAGGTTATCTCCCAGATCAATATTAGCGCCTGCATACAAACCTGCTCTCAATCCTGATGGTTTGGGAGATAAGCCTCTATCAACCCAAGCCCATTTCCCCTCTCTGGCTTCTTGTGCGTAATTTAGAGTGTTTTGACTGGAAAAATATCCAGTTTGTCCTCCAAAATAAAAACCAGACCAAGAAAAAGGCGCAGAGACAGTAACCGGTGAGATACGTGGCGATAAAATGTTTGGCGATGAAACATTCAGTTGTGGTTGCTTAAAGATTACTGTATCTGCTGCTTGCGCTGTTGAAGCAGTAATGAAAGTGAAAATAGATAGTGTAATTAAACATTTTGTGTTCATAAAACGTCCCCAATTTATTTTAAATACATAATATATTGTATATGAATTGGTTAAAAAAATCTATAGTTAATATCATTATGAAAAAATAAAATCCTCTAAAAATTTATGCTTACGTAACTTTGAAAGTTTTTTTAACTTGTTTTTCATGCGGTTTTCATTATGGAAACGTTGATTTGCAAGCTTTTTAATATAGTCCTTCACTGTACTCTGTGTTTAGAAAACATTATGCTATAAGAAAATAAGCTTTTAGTTTATTAAAAAACCATTATCTTATATATAAAATACTTTTTATTATTTATTCTATAGATGCAATATTCATTATGGGTGATATCAAATTGATATTTAAAAATGCATGTTAGCACTGTTATATTCTTTGCCAGTTTCCAATATTGCGATAGCTCTTGGTGTTTGAGAAATGCGTGACGTTATTTTTTTCAATCGTTTTTTATTTATATGACGCTCTCGCTTATGATGCTCAAGTGAATAATTTTGGCGAATAATTTTGATTGATTCAATACAATAGGAAGAACAAGTAAGGGGCAATACCAAGAATAAAAAGGGGAGAAATGCGAGAATCTCAAGTTTCATGAAGTTTCTTATGCACCATGTAAAACGATAAATTATCTTCCTTCTTGTTCGCTTAAGTCAGAATGTAGATCAGAGCCTAAAACCGAATGTCATTGGCAATTTTAAAGAGATTAGCGTACATCCATTCAGACTTTTGTGGAAATGCGAGGGCTCCCATGAGGCGTGAGGGATTCCATGAGGAGCAGGGTGCTTTAAATTTATTGCGAGTAGTCTTAAAGGAGACCTCCGAGAGTAGGCGGATTGTTTCGGCAAAGGCAATGTCGAAACCGTTTGGTGCATTAAGTACTGTTCAAAGAGCTGTTCTTCTTTTGGCAATATCCTGATTTATCAATGATAATTTAGTGCTCTTCAACGTGAATGAAACCCTTAAACACCCTAGGGTTTTCTCGTTTCAAGTTTGTTGCTTGTTGGATCAAACAAAATCATGTTTTTTTGTGCGTTACAAGCGGGGAGAGCCTTGTGTGGAGTGAAACTGTATAAAAGACAAATGCTCCTCATGCATTGTTCCAAGTGTCAAGGGGCGTCACGCAATAAGGGATTTCACGCAATCGTGGGCAAGAGTCGCAAACGGCGATGAGAGTCTAATGAGACCCTAAAATGAATGTTGTGGAGTCATCATAATCGGGGTGTTTGCCTCCCGATTTTTTAACAGAGAGGCTTAAGAAGTTTTCATCTTCTTTATAGGGGGCTTTGGGGGAGAATGGACTGATTTATAAGTGGATAATTGAGTGCTCTTCAACGTGAATGAAACCCTTAAACACCCTAGGGTTTTCTCGTTTCAAGTTTGTTGCTTGTTGGATCAAACAAAATCATGTTTTTTTGTGCGTTACAAGCGGGGAGAGCCCTGTGTGGAGTGAAACTGTATAAGACAAGGACAAAATCCCCTCATGACTCCAATACTAAGGGATGTCACGCAATCGTGGACGTTGGTAGAAGTTGTGTTGATGGTGCTGGTTTGCTCTAAGCGTAAAGATGGGGGCGTTCAATGGTGTTTAGGTTATATCATTTACGGACACTGTTGCGAAATGGGTTTGAGAACATAGAGATATGTTTCTTTAAAAAACGTGTAAATTAGCTACGCAAGTATATTTGATTTGGGGTGTTCTATTTTACATGAAGGACGTGATTCCATTAAAGAACGTGAAAAATAAAAGCGTGAGGCAATGCATTCTCTCTATTCGTTAAAAGATATTGCTCTTGACGTTTTTGAAAGTTGTAAGGCTAAATTAAAGGATGCAAAGCTGGAGATTGATTTTACTTTACGGCTTTATATTCTCTGTAAATGAGGCTGTATTTCCATTATAGAGACGATCCAAACAGGGATATGCAATACACTCATCCTCTTTGGTATATAAGC
>NZ_JBHIQG010000075.1:6205-9064 GCF_042196425.1 Bartonella sp. AD328YNZD
TTATAGAGACGATCCAAACAGGGATATGCAATACACTCATCCTCTTTGGTATATAAGCTGCAACAGCAGAGAAAGCCTTCAAACCACTTTAATCTTGCTGCTGCAGTAAGTTTGGATGTTGATTGACAAGCAATAACAAAAGCATGTGCCCTCTTTATTGGGGCGCAATCATTTTTTTGGGATCAACCAGCCGATCATAGTCATCGCCAGAAACCCCGGCTTTTAGTGCTTCTGTGCGCAAAGTTGTATCATTTTTATGCGCTGCTTTGGCAATCTCAGCAGCTTTTTCATAGCCAATTTCTGGTGCAAGAGCTGTGACTAACATGAGAGAGCGCTCCATGAGAGAGTGAATATGAATGCGATTGGCCCGTAGTCCTTGAATGCAATGCAGATCAAAAGAGCGCATGCAATCACCAAGAAGTGTAATCGATTGTAAAACGTTATAGCCAATGACAGGTTTATAGACGTTGAGTTCAAAATGTCCTTGGCTGGCGGCAAATGTTACGCTGGTATGGTTCCCGAAGACCTGGCAAGAAACCATTGTCATGGCTTCACACTGAGTGGGGTTGACTTTGCCGGGCATAATAGAAGAGCCAGGTTCATTTTCAGGCAAGTTTAGTTCGCCTAAGCCAGAACGTGGACCAGAGCCTAAAAAACGAATGTCATTGGCAATTTTAAAGAGATCTGCGGCTAATGCATTCAGGCTTCCATGGAAATGGGCAAGCGCCCCATGATGGGCGAGAGCTTCAAACTTATTGCGTGCTGTCTTAAAGGAGATCCCTGTGAGGGAGCTAATTGTTTCAGCAAAGGCGACGTCGAAACCTTTCGGGGCATTGAGCCCTGTTCCGACAGCCGTCCCTCCTTGGGCGAGCATTTGAACATCGGTAAGGGCGGTTTCAATACGCTGAAGATTGGCTTCTAGTGCTACGCGATAGCCTGAAAATTCTTGTGCAAGTGTTAAGGGGGTTGCATCTTGCGTATGGGTTCGTCCGATTTTGATGATATCGGCAAATTCTTCTTCTTTTTTTCTTAAAGTGGTAATGAGAGCTTCAAGAATGGGAAAAAGATGTTGGCGCGTTTGCAGCGTGGTGGCAATGTGAAGCGCTGTGGGAAAGGAATCATTCGATGATTGACTCATATTGACATGGTCATTGGGATGAACAGGCTTTTTGCTTCCCAGTTTGCCACCCAAAAGCATGCTGGCATGGTTGGCGATAACTTCGTTAACATTCATATTGCTTTGTGTCCCTGAGCCTGTTTGCCAAACAGAAAGAGGAAAATGCGTGTCGAATGCGCCAGAGAGAACTTCATCTGCGGCAGTGACAATGGCTTTTCCAATCTTTGGGGAAAGTTTGCCTTTGTCCATATTTACAAGTGCAGCGGCTTTTTTTACAAGGCTTAAGGCGTAAATAATGGTAAGAGGCTGCTTTTCACTGCCAATATTAAAATTATGCAGAGAACGTTCAGTTTGTGCGCCCCAATAACGATCTTGACGTACCGAAATCGTTCCAAAGCTATCCGTTTCCTGACGTGTTTCAACCATGATAAGATCCTTTTTTGTTCACGGGTTCTTAAAGGAGCTAAATAACGCGAAAGTGGAATAAGAGGCAAGACTTTGAATCTGCTTTAGAGAAATTTTTTATGACTATTTTTTTATGGTTATTCTTGACATTGAGAAATACCGATTTTATATTTCAGATAGTGTTAGCACTCACATGAAGAGAGTGCTAGCAAGAATTTTAAGATTAATCCAATTATGTTCAGTTTTAAGGATTTAAAACATGGCTAATATACAATTCCGCCCACTTCACGACCGTGTCGTTGTCCGTCGGGTTGAATCTGAAAATAAAACGGCTGGTGGGATCATCATCCCTGATACAGCGAAAGAAAAACCCCAAGAAGGCGAAGTGATTGCTGTTGGCAATGGCGCTCTGGATGATAACGGAAAGCGTGTGCCTTTGGAAGTAAAAACAGGAGACCGTATTTTATTTGGAAAATGGTCTGGAACTGAAGTCAAGATTAATGGGGAAGACCTCTTAATCATGAAAGAATCTGACATTATGGGAATTATGGGCTAATTGAAGCACCTAATTTTTCATTGTGTACTATTTTGAAAAAAACTCCAAGGAGAAATTAAATGGCTGCTAAAGAAGTCAAATTTGGCCGTGATGCGCGTGAGCGTTTGTTGCGCGGTGTCGACATTCTTGCTAATGCTGTGAAGGTGACACTCGGCCCTAAAGGTCGCAATGTGGTGATTGATAAATCATTCGGTGCGCCTCGCATCACAAAAGATGGTGTATCCGTTGCAAAAGAAATCGAACTGGAAGATAAGTTCGAGAATATGGGTGCACAAATGTTGCGCGAAGTTGCTTCTAAAACCAATGATGTTGCGGGTGATGGAACAACAACAGCAACTGTTTTGGGACAAGCTATTGTGCA
Source organism: Bartonella sp. AD328YNZD (assembly GCF_042196425.1). Taxonomy (NCBI): domain Bacteria; kingdom Pseudomonadati; phylum Pseudomonadota; class Alphaproteobacteria; order Hyphomicrobiales; family Bartonellaceae; genus Bartonella; species Bartonella sp. AD328YNZD. Next base: position 8,645 of record NZ_JBHIQG010000075.1, read on the forward strand.
AGAAGGTGTTAAAGCTGTTGCTGCCGGCATGAACCCAATGGATTTGAAGCGTGGAATTGATGCTGCTGTTGAAGAAGTGGTGGCAAACCTCTTCAAAAAAGCTAAAAAAATCCAAACGTCAGCAGAAATTGCACAAGTGGGAACAATTTCCGCTAATGGTGCTGCTGAAATCGGTAAAATGATCGCTGATGCTATGGAAAAAGTTGGCAATGAAGGCGTCATTACCGTGGAAGAAGCTAAAACCGCTGAAACGGAATTAGAAGTCGTGGAAGGAATGCAATTTGACCGTGGGTATCTTTCCCCTTATTTTGTCACAAATGCTGAGAAAATGGTCGCTGATCTCGATGATCCTTACATTCTCATTCACGAAAAGAAATTGTCTAATTTGCAATCTCTTCTTCCTGTGCTTGAAGCTGTTGT
>NZ_JBHIQG010000076.1:0-9049 GCF_042196425.1 Bartonella sp. AD328YNZD
ATGGGGCGTGCTGTCCCTAAAATGCCATGCACATCTTGATTGGAAGGAGACCAAAAAACACCGCCCCTTTGCTTGTCCCGCTTGATAAACATGGCTGCTGCAAAAGGACTTGCGGGTTTTATACTCACACCTCCATCAGAATTTGCCACCCGTACAAAGGGATCAATCAAATAACAAAAGCGTGAGGAAAAATCTGCACGATAAGCAAGGCTTTCTTCCGTGTTTTTACCTCCCGTATCAAACACAGCAATGGCTTGTAGCTTTTCTGCAACCTGTTCTAAAGCGTCTGCCACAGGGTTTTTGCCATTGTCAATCCGCCCTGCACTATAAGCCGGTGCCAAGAGAATTCCAGGTTCCACACCCAAATGCCCTCTAGCATGCGCTAAGGCATGCACACCGGTCAAGTGAGTATTGGACCCCACCATTTCGGTTTGTGTCTCAGCAATGGTCGACTTTTCTTCCACCCGCACAAGGATAATTTGTGCCTCAATCCCTTGCGCGCACACGGCATTGATAACATCAAGAGCTGTGCCCCGTGTCCCAAGCTTTTGGATTTTGTCTGTCTCATGGGTGAAGACCAACACGGGCTCGTTAAGGGGATAAATTTGTGCATCCGCATCAGGGGCTGTAACAACTGCCCCAAGGGCGGTTTGATCAAATGTTGCTAAGGGTCGTGATTTTTTACATTAATTAACCCTATTGACCTTAAACTCTTTTCAAATACACAGAGTTATTCTTTATTTTGAGCTTTTCTTAATTCTGTAATGGGAACTCCACCGATACCCCAATTGTCTGTCTCCACTTCATCAATTACGACAACAGTCGTTTTCGGATTTTTATTCAGAATATTAACTAATAATTGAGTTGCCCCTTCTATTAGTTGCCGTTTCTGTTCAGAGGTAACCCCTTCATTAGTAATTTTAATATTTATGTAAGGCATAAGATCTCCATAATTTACAAATATTGAATAAAAAAACTCAAATAAATGAACGCAAAAAGATTAAACATTAATACATAATAGCTATGCATTTTAAAGCTCGTATCTACCGGTGAAATATGTAGGCTACTGGAAGCAAAAATAGCATTTATTGATACAGGAGAAAGGAGTTGAGCTGCAATAAAGAAGCAAATCCAAACCAAATAATCCGTAACCCCATAAGCCATCGATGACCCTAGTAAGGGAAATGCCAAACTAAATAGCACCATAGGGTGAATTCCTACTACACTGAAAATTGGCAATACAAAGAGAATACAGGCATAACGCTGCCAAACAGAGAGTGATGCCAATGAATGACTAAACGTCACCGGCAACAAAGGAATAAGCAAATCACAAGTAGATATTAGCAGACTACAACCTAGCAACAACATAATTTCACTGGATATACTGCGTATCACTGCCACCAAAGGAGTCAAAAAATCAACACTGAGTGAACTCACACGCTCAATGAGGTATAGAATGCTCGCCGTCAATGCAATGCTTTCTAGTGCATTCAACCTGATAACTGTCAATGCAACGATAAATGTTAGCCAGAAAAATATCAAAAAAATCCAAATTCTTACTCTCTCTCCTTCTTTATTCGCTCTCCTCTCATCGCAAATAATCGGGTTAGCTAGCGGTACAACAGGAGAAATGCACAACAACAACAGACTGAATAGAAAAAGTGGTATCCCCAAAGCAGCGGATGTGAATATTGGTGTTTTAGGCATAGCAGAGAAAACTGTTGCTGCACCGATGCTGGTCGGCATCAGTACCATTGTGATGCTCATCATTCGCATCACAATAGCGGCCAAATGGCGAGAGGGAAAAACACTTTGCTTCAAGGCATCAATCATTAGGGGGATAACCCCCAAACTCATCGGCCAAGCTAGAAACGCAGTCAGTATCGCGATGGACAGGGTAAGCGAACCCTTTCCATAGCGCATCAACCGTTCAGAGAGAAATTCTGAAATACGCCATATATTCATCACATGGCGCAACAATCCCATGGCGAGTAATAGCCAAAAGACATCAGTAAAACGCACAAGCACAGTACCAACATCAGGCAAGTACCAACGCCATATCAGCACTAAAGTACAAGCCAACAGGATGGCCACACCACTGCGTGCATTCCCCTTCAACCACCAGTATGGTATCGTCAAAAGAAAATAACCAAAAACAGTCACTCCAGCCAATGGAATAAGAAACCAAGTTCTCATTGAGATAGATATAAGAAAAATGAATAGCATCAGTATCGCCATTATAGCGGATACGGAGGACATGCGTATCAGGAAGCTTTTTATATCATCAATGTACATTAATTATTGAATCTTTGACTGAGTAGCGATTAAGAAGCTGCTCGTACATGTCAATGACACAGTGCCCTGCATCCCGCAGTGCACGCGAATTAACTAAAGGTCTAGGCAAAATATATGTATAAAAATTTGGCCCCTCTACTGGATTACCGACCACCCATAATGTATTTTGTACTTGTCCTTTAATGTCTATAGGATGCTGCTGACAGTCAATATCAATACCACCAGGATGATATCCTTGGTTGATAAATGGCCGGATAATACCCTGAGCAGCCAAATTTTTGATAAAAGGAGACTCATCACGCAACGGAGAAAAACTATCAATCTTGGCCTTGATCAGCACATCTCCATCAACTGAACTGTTTTCATCTTGGAAAACAGACTGAATTTCGAAACGGCTGGTACTAGCATTGAGAACAAGTTTAGGTGAAGGTCCACCAGCCAAAGTCACGATACCAGCCTCCATCAGAGCCTTCAACTCTTGGTTTCGCTGCATTGGTGGACCGACAGAAATACGGTTGAAGTTTGGATTTAAATATTCAATAAAGTACTTGTGAGATGAAGACGTTAACCCGCAAAAATCAATTGCTGCACGTAAAATATCACGGACATCTCTTAGCACATCTGTAGCAGCTTTCACTGGGCCTTCAACATTACCTGCAGCGGAAGAATGAAGATCTTCCCTTAAATGCTCAATGAAGAATCTTGTATAATCATTCAGAGAGGCGAATATTTTATTTTGATGAGGATACAGCAACGCTTGAATACACTGCTCGTCTTTGGAAGTAACAACATAGGTTTCAGGGTCTAGCCAATGCCCTAGCTGCGTACTTCGATAGACATAACACATTTCTTTAAGTAACAGAGGTAAAAGCTGCGTTTCGAAATCCAGCTGCGGAGAACCATTAGCAATGCTGGACTGCTTACGCAGATGATGTATTGCATCGAGAGTAAGGAATGATGGTATGTATTGCCCACTACTACCCTTTTGATTAATCCCGCGACTACTAAAAGGCAATGTTTGACGGGAGAATAGAGCTATCTTAGGTTCTTTGCCGCTTGGCGTGTAATGCAATTGTCCAGCATTTTCAGTAAAAGTCCCACCGCGACCATAAGTCAATTGCGACAAGACATCATAGCCAGTTAATCCAATTCCCTGCAGCAGCACACGAGACTGAGCTTGTATAGAGTCCAATTTTTCAATTGGATAAGGATTCGAATAATAGTTCAACAGCGCGTTTTTCATTTGGTGAACAGCCACAAACTGTTGCAGATTTTCATCATGCGATGAATATATATTCTTACCATGACCCGTGGTAATATAAACAAAATCTACACTATAACGACAGCCATCTTCCAAAAGAACATCCGTTTTATTATCTTGGTGGATATGGAGATTGATAACCTTTTCTCGGATCTCCTTAATACGAATACCGGAAGGTAAATCTTGCGTGAGCTCTTGGTAAGCCCAAGACAGGTATTCCCCTAATAAACGACGTGATAAATAATCATTTTCTTTGATTTCTCTCCCAACATCACGCTCTGTACGAGAAAAAACACCGTTAATATTACGATAACCTTGTTGAATAGCCCATTGATAAAAATTCGGTCCCTTACGAATAGGCCCTACTCCCTTAACTGTATCATCACCAAATAAAGTAATCTGGCAGGCGACAGTGTTAACCAATAAATGATCCGGCTGATGCACACTATGGGTACCGGTCCCCATCTCATTGGGATCAATCAATAAAATATCAATGTTCCCAGAAAATGGATAATGGGAATAAAGCGTGAGCAAGCGTTCGAGAATACTGATCCCACGAGGACCAACACCCAAAATAGCGACTGTAGAGTGAAGCATTCTGTAATCTCTCCTATTAAAATAATTTGACTTTCACAAAATGTTTCAAAAAGAATGGAATAAATTCTCTCGACTTTTTAGTGAAGATTGCAGATTTATGAAACGCCAACAACCTTTTTACAAAGACAATATTGACAGATTCCAGCAGCAGCAAAAAGCGCTACAGCACCACAGATAACGGAAAGCGTAATAGCATGTGAACCAGACTGTAAAAAACTCGTCAAGAGAGGTCCTAATATTTGGCCAAAACCGTAAGTTAAGGTAGCCAACCCAAGCAGATTTATGCCATACGGCGCATATAAACGCTTAGCTAACGGCATAACTAAAGAAGTCGTCCCCATAAAAGTAAATCCAAACCCTATACAACTGAGAACGATCAGTACAAGAGACTGGCTGAATAATGTCAGTAATACGCATCCTCCTTGGATAAGCAAATTGAGCATCAGACAACGTAATACCCCCCACCGATGGGCTCCCCATAACCAAATGAAACAACTAGGAACAATGGCTATTCCGACAAACGACCATAAGTGGTTAGCAAGTAGTGGGAAATTAAATGTTTTCGCCATCAGAGGAAGATATGTCGCGACAATAATATAACCGAACCCAGCGAGCCCATAAATCAGAGCGAGTTCCCACCAAACGATATTTTCGTGTGCCAATGACTCGTTAATAGCAAATTGAGATGCATCAACACGACGTGGAAATAAAATAAATAACACGAGCAACAATATAACAGATATTAAACCAGCTCCAAACCAAATACTTTGCGCGTTCAGTGATTTACTCAAACCAATAATAACATACTCATTACCCAGTAGAATACCAACTCCCACACCCGCATAGAGCGAAGCAATAACCCACACCTTGTGACTATGCTGCATAACCGTCATAGAACCAAAAATCATCATTGCCGCACTCGCGATACCGGCAGCAAAGCGGATAAAGAAGACCAAGTAAAAGTTTGGTGTCAACGCCATGGCAAAAATAAGTGCACTCGTCACTATAGCTGCACCAAATAGCATGTGGGGAGCACGGGATATATTCCCAACTCTGCAAAACGAAAAAAACATACTCCCAATTAAATAACCGCCATAATTAGCGCTAGCTATATAAGAAAGTTGCTTAAAGGTAAACAATCCTTCATCCAACATAACTGGAAATACCGGCGTATAGAAAAATCGCCCGATCCCCATCCCCAAAATCATAATAATCATACCGAATACAGCGACTTTGAAATAACTCAAATCTTGACGATTATTTTTTCCCCCCATTACTCTTAATCCCTTAACTGATAATTCGCTCATCCGCGTTCTATCTCATCGAGAGTAGCACTTACCTCAGAGAATAAAAGCCAATCTAGCCATTTGTTTGAACAACCAGAGGAACATATTGAGCGATTATTGTCAACATTATTGGATCAGTTATATGCATTTCTTCGTTTTACACTCTGCTCCATGGATACTCTTCTCCCTACAAAGCTTCTTTTTCAGAAAAATAATGGCTGAAATTAAGCAGCAATAACAACGAGGAAATCAATCAGCACGCCCCCGTTCAAACAAGATAATATCCCCCAAAGCTACAGCTTCATCAAGTGCGACTAAAATATCCTCACAAGGTTGCGTTATGTTCACATGGTGAACACCCTCAACCATCAGGCAGCTTAGTAACCAACTTAAAGAGAGATCACGCCCAAGCTTTTGCGCACGCGTCCATTCTTCTCTTAAACTCTGCTCCACTCTTTCCAAAACAAAGGAACCTTCATCCGGTAACAACCAAAAATCAATAGTATTGAAGAGTATAAAGACTACTTTTAATATAGCTTTGTTTTTTATCAGCAGCAGTAAAAAAGTTTGTGTTTTTTACAAAAATTGAATTTATTCATTTTTTATATTATATTTTATGTTATCTTCCTTAAATTAATTAAAAGATCATGGAGTATTAAACTGATAGGATGCATTTTTCTCAAGTGGCATTTTAGAGAAATGTTGATTTAATCAGTGAAGACAAGCAGTGAGCAAAGTTATAATTTGAAAAGACAGTATATAATGTTTATGATCAATGACCTAAATTAGAGACATGAATTGGGAGAGTTTAATCTTTCTTACAGCACAGTAGATCAAAAAAACAGTAGATGAAGTTTAAAATTCACCATTATCCATCATAAGATGAAAGCTTTCATTCCAAGTTTGATTTTTTTAAACTATTTTCTTGTTCTTTCTGTAATATCTAAAGAATATCTTCAAGCACTCATAAGAACTCTTTTAAGTTGTCATTTCCATGATCAAAGTAATGGTTATCGAGCTTCCATTCAGGATACTGTTTTGCAAAAGGAAATCATCATTTCAGAATATGGAGGGATTTATGTATTTAGTCACAATGTATCATGCCCCCTTCCTCTTATATCAGAAATTTAATTCTTAATCGTAATGACGTGATCAAAAAGCACCTTGCGAGACAATCTTTTTAATAAATAAAGTAAAGATGAATTCTGAAAAAAATTTTTAGACGTAAATTGATACGGAGAAACAGTCAGAAAGAAAGGGGGGGATTACAAATGTTGATGACTATAAAAAAAGATATCAAAAAATTACCAAAAACCGATTTATGGATCATTTGTGCTATTTCAGCTGATCAGCAAAGAGAATGGATCAGTGAATGGTGTATAAAAAATAAACACACCTCTATAAGTTCTAATTATGTCAATGATCTTGCCGTCCTAGGGTCATTTTACAGATCTAGACAAAATGATTACTATGGAAGAAACAGCCCCACAAGCAATTCCCCTCAAAAGATAACAATCTCATTTATGAGGCTTATGTTGCTTCTCATAATCACTTCAAAATTGCATCATTTTCTCTCATTAATACGCTTTAAAGTCCCATATAGACTAAGAGGCCTTTTAAATTTTGGGGTGGTTATGGAAGCCTTCTTTCCACTGATCCCTGAATGGGGATATGAAACCGCTATCTTTTCACAGAAAAATATTCTTTTTAGTGAAAATTCTTATTGTACAATCTATGAAACAACACAATGAACAGACCTCGCACCCTTGCTCTCACCTATGGATCCTATAACGCTATCCGCATGCTGATCGGCGTTTACCATGCGATTTTTTTAATGTCCATGGGAGTTAGTCTGGCGCAATTAGCTCTGCTTCAGGTTGTCTTTTCCACCACCATTCTGCTACTTGATTTTCCCTGCGCTGTTTTATCTGACAGATATCGGCGTAAATATTCCGTTATGGCTGGGGTCTTTATGACAGGAGTATTTTATCTTCTATGCCTTCAAGCTCCCAATATGACGGCACTTATTATTGCGCAAATTCTCTATGCAGCGGGCATTTGTATCATTGTCAGCGCCATTGACGGATGGATTTACCATTCTCTAGGCGATAAACAGGATCACTTTTCGCATTATGCTCATCTCTACCACCAAGTTAACTCTTTCGGAAGTATTCTCAGTGGGATTGTAGGCATTGGAACGATCTACTACTCTGGACGATATTTTATGGGATATATCATCTCATGCCTCATGATGGGATTTATTTTTTTGATATTCCTTATTGTTCCTGAAGAAAAGAAAACAACAATTGAAACGTCCAAAACAAAAACAATCTTGCACAATGCCAAGGAAACGCTTTGGATATTTCAAAACACAGTAGGAGGAGCATGGTTTATTTTCCTCATGTGCCTTTTTAGCGCTGGTATTCAGATTATTTATCATTTCTGGCAACCAATAATACTTTCAGGGGGAAAAATTCATCACCTCAACGGTTCGCAAATGCTCATCTTGATGTGCTGCCATATTGGAGCCTTTTCAGCACAATATTTTTCAAATTTACTGATGTCTAAGTATCATGTTCTTGATAAAAAATATAAGAATTCTATAAAACACTTTTCCTTCTTTTCTGCTCTGATGTGCATAGCGCTCTATTTTTCAGTTCATAGCCATCAAACTGCTGCATCAGTCATCGCCTTCTCTTTAATCCATGGATTTATTTGCACTGTACCGATCGGTGCAAAAAGCTTATTTTTTTCAGAACTTAACCAAAAACAAACGCAGCATATTTCCGGTGTTGTTGGTGCTGTCTCTTTTAGCGGAAGAATATTTTCAATTACAGTATTGAGTATTATTTCTTTTCTTCCGGCAAAAGTTTCTCCATCTTACTACCTAATATTACCGACCATTACTTTTTTCATGTGTGGTTTGGTTGTCATGAGATGGATGAAACACTCTCAAAAGTCTCTATGAGAGGAAAATTTTTAAATTACCACTCACAATGTTTTTTTCTAAAAGCATTGACACATTCAACTTTCAATATACAATGCAAATATAAAGTAACACATTGATTTATAATGATAATATGCCAAGCGCGAATATTGTAAGATTCTTTCTTTTCAAATCTGCTTTATGGTTGAAACAATCAAAATCATTTGCTTGCACATCATAAGCAAAGAAAGCCGTATAAATAAAAACGATTTAGAAAAGAAAAATGCCTTTTATGAACTCTCATAGTCAAAATCTATAACAACAGGAAAGCAGATATATAATATGCCTCTTTGCATCTTCATAAGTATACAAATAGTGTGGCTTTATAAGGCTTTATACGCCTCACAGAAACTTTTGCGTTTTATACCATACGAGTTGGCGTCGCAAAATGGGCTTATACACATTGCAAAGATATCTCTTTAAAACAAGTGCATAAATTGGCAACACAAGTGTATTTGTGTTTAGAACATGCTTTTTATATGAGAGGCATAATCCCAACGGGATAAACAGAACTCCTACACACAATCGACTGCTTTTATAACAATAGATGGCGGAGAGGAAGAGATTCGAACTCTCGAGAGCCTTTTGAGCCCTACTCCCTTAGCAGGGGAGCGCCTTCGACCA
>NZ_JBHIQG010000077.1:0-2039 GCF_042196425.1 Bartonella sp. AD328YNZD
ACGTAAATAGGCATCAATTTTTTGCAAAAGAGCACTTTTTTCTTCAAATGACGGAGCATCAAGGGGATTATGCGGTTGATAAAGTCTCTTGTTTGTTTGTTGAGGTGCTACACTATAAGGTCCAGCATGATTATTATAGGTAACAGCTTTAGCTGCTTCACAAGCACGCTTGAGTGCAGCAGCTGATAATTCATTAGAATGTGCATATCCGGTAGCTTCTCCAGCAACGACACGCAGACCAAACCCCATATCTTGATGGAAAGAGCCGTTTTTAAGCTGTCCATTATCAAATAAAAGAGCTTCGCTTTCTGTATACTCAAGGTAAAGTTCGCCATCATCCGCATGATGAAGCGTTTCCTGTACAAGAGACTGCACTTTAGAGGAAGCAATATCAAAATGATCAATCAGCGATTTCATAAGAATTATCCTATTTTTACGGGGGATGAGAAGATTTTTATTGATCTAAATTAAGGGGCTCTCAAAATATACGATGAGATTTTAATTGTCCAATGTGTGTCGATTTTATTCATGTTGGTAAGGTTGCATAGGCGTCGCTAAGACCCTGAAGGTCAACCAGACCTCCAATTCCTTGCTCTGGAGTTGTGAAGATAAAATAGGTTGCCATTTTTCCTTTTAAAAAGAGTTGTAATATGTCTTCTTTCAGAAAAGCTTCAGCAACACAATTATCACCAAGACAACGACGATATTCCATTCTTCCCATATCTTTATCGTCAATTTTAATGCCAACACCAGGACGTAACTCAACGCGAATCGGAACAAAAACACGCATCAAAGCGCCTTGCTTTTGAGGAAGTTTATAAAAGGTAACGCGGAGGGTAATATCATGACGACCTTGTGTATGGACGTTTTGTACAACTTCACACTGCATATTAGGGGTACCTGGTGGTAGAGCACAAACCTTTGTCCATGCACCATAGGTTTGTGGAGCAGGGACATCTTGTGCATAGGGTGTTTGTGCAAATGCATGACTGATAAAACTACTATAAAGTGTGTAAAGAACAGCACCAATAAAAAAAGTTTTTTTGAGTAATTTATAAAGTATCACAGAAAATCCTATCCGACTCAACACCCAAAACCATGCATAGATTTACATAAAAAAATGAATTCCCCATAAAAAACCATAACACAAAATCAGTATTTACCCAAATATATTAATTCATATGATATATTTTTATGATACATTTGTAATGTGGAGAGAACGTTGATTGAAAAAATGTATTTTTATTGCCAATATTTCCATTTACTTTTAGGGGATACGTGCGAAAGAGATATTTCATATTTTCTCAAAAATACGATTGGTCTTAATTGGTCATTTCCATACGCTAGATAATATTTGTCAGATAATATTGGGTTTGTGAATGACAGAAATGGAAAAGAGCTTTGAGTGGAATGTCAGTTTCAGAAGAGTTATCGGTTGTGAATGGTAAATCAACGCCACCAAAATCCGGTATTGGTGATTACATCACATTATTAAAGCCACGTGTTATGTCTCTTGTGGTCTTTACGGCTCTGGTTGGTTTGCTTGTATCGCCTGTTCCTATCAATCCGTGGTATGGTTTTTTAGCAATTTTATGTATTGCTGCTGGTGGCGGTGGTGCGGGAGCACTGAACATGTGGTATGATGCTGACATTGATGCTGTGATGGAACGGACTAAAAAGCGTCCTATTCCTATGGGTAAAATCAGCTCTCAAAGGGCATTTATTTTTGGCATGGTTCTTTCTATGCTCTCGGTATTGGTTATGGGAAGCTTCATTAATTGGTTTGCGGCATTTTTTCTTGCATTTACGATTTTCTTTTATGTCGTTATCTATACAATTTGGTTAAAGCGTATCACACCACAAAATATTGTTATTGGTGGTGCTTCTGGGGCTTTTCCACCAATGATTGGATGGGCCGTGACAACAGGGACAGTGAGTATTGATAGCTTTTTATTATTTTTAATCATTTTTATGTGGACCCCCCCTCACTTTTGGGCTCTTTCTTTATTTTCATCTCTTGATTATGAGGCTGCAGGTAT
>NZ_JBHIQG010000077.1:2139-5987 GCF_042196425.1 Bartonella sp. AD328YNZD
TTTTTCTTTTCATTACTTTATTTGGCAGCTATCTTTGGGGTTCTTTTGATTGAATCTCTTGTTTGGTATTTTATCGCTCTTTAGGAGCGTGAAAATATAAAAAAACAAATTTTAAAAAAGAGCTTTCCTACAAGAAGATACTATAAAGTATGTTTTTATGTAAAAGATGGTATTGCTAGTTTTTTTGCATTGATTATTCGTGCATAAGGATAAGTTGTTTGATTATGATACTAAAGCTATAGAGATTAAGGATGATTTATGTCTGGACTTCCTCCTTTAACGATACGTCTTTGTGGTCCACGTGGATTTTGTGCAGGGGTTGATCGTGCTATCCAGATTGTTCTTCTTGCATTAAAAAAGTATGGTGTTCCAGTGTATGTTCGTCATGAAATTGTACATAACCGCTATGTGGTTGAGGGATTGCAGCAACGGGGAGCTGTTTTTGTTGAAGAACTTGATGAGATTCCAGAAGAATATCGCACTCAACCGGTTGTTTTTTCTGCCCATGGTGTACCAAAATCTGTATCAAAAGAAGCACAACGCTATAATTTGTTTTATCTTGATGCAACATGTCCGTTGGTCTCGAAAGTTCACAAACAAGCGATACGGCATCAACGTCACGGTCGTCATGTTATATTGATTGGTCATGCTGGTCATCCTGAGGTGATAGGAACGATGGGACAGCTTGAAGAAGGGGCTGTGACGCTCATTGAAACGATAGAAGATGCTTTGCATTATCAACCAAGGGATCCAGATAAATTAGGATTTGTGACACAAACAACGCTTTCTGTTGAAGATACTGCAGGAATTATCGATATATTACAACAACGTTTTCCTACATTAGCAGCCCCAGCGGCTGAGTCAATTTGCTATGCGACAACGAATCGACAAGATGCGGTTAAAGCCGCGGCAAAAGGGAGTGATTTGTTTTTGATTGTTGGAGCACCAAATTCTTCTAATTCGCGACGTTTAGTCGAGGTTGCTGAAAAGTCTGGTGCGCGACAAGCTATTTTAGTTCAGCGCGCTGATGAAATTAATTTTGAAAACCTAAAAGCTCTTTCTGTTGTCAGTCTTTCAGCAGGGGCTTCCGCTCCTGAAATTATTATTGATGAAATTATTTCAGCATTTCGTGAGCGTTATGATGTCACAATAGAATTGGCTGAAACAGTGGTAGAAACGGAAAAGTTTTTAGTGAGTCGCGAATTACGTGATGTCATTTTAACCTCTCAAGATATGGCTTTTGTTAATGGTCAAGAAAATAGTACAAAAAATGAACATCAAGATACAGACATGTCTAAAATGAAAGCAGAATAATGGCCGTTTATACAGATATTCATCCAAATGATTTAAAAGCGTTTTTAACAGGTTACGCAATAGGGTCACTTTTGTCTTATCAAGGTATAGAGGAGGGGATTGAAAATTCTAATTTTATGTTAGAGACAACACAAGGACGATTTATTCTAACACTTTATGAAAAGCGTATTTCAAAAGATGATTTACCTTTTTTTTGTAGCTTAATGCAGCATTTAGGACAGCGTGGAATTCCTTGTCCTCAACCTGTTATTCAAAATGATGGCATGATGATCAGTGAACTAGCAGGTCGTCCTGCTGCTATTATTACTTTTCTGGAAGGAGAGTGGATCCGCCAGCCCAATATAGATCATTGTGGTGAAGTGGGGACGGGATTAGCACAATTGCATTTAGCAGGACAGGATTTTACACTCAGTCGTAAAAATACTCTTTCTGTTATGGATTGGCAGCTATTGTGGCAACGTTGTCAAACAAAAGAAGATGCATTATTAAAAGAATTTGGACAAAAAATTGAGTGGGAATTGGTTTTTTTACAAGAAAACTGGCCATTAAATTTACCAACAGGCATTATTCATGCGGATTTATTTAATGATAACGTCTTTTTTGTGAATCATCGTCTTTCTGGGATGATAGATTTCTATTTTGCTTGTAATGACTTTTTTGCTTATGATTTAGCGATCTGTTTAAATGCTTGGTGCTTTGAGCCTGATCATTCCTATAATCTTACCAAAGCACGTAAGTTATTGGAAAATTATCAAAAAATAAGACCATTGATCCCTTTAGAATTGGACAAGATGGTTTTATTAGCTCGTGGTGCATCTCTACGTTTCTTACTCACACGCCTTTATGATTGGTTTAATACACCGCCTCATAGCTTTGTTATTAAGAAAGATCCATGGGAATATTGGCACAAGCTTTGTTTTTTCAGTAATGTAAATTCGCTAAGTGAATTAGGTTTTTAAATTTTATGGCAACTCAACAAAAAGTCGTTGAAATTTATACAGATGGTGCTTGCTCAGGGAATCCTGGAATTGGAGGGTGGGGGGCAATTTTACGCTGGAATGGTCATGAACGCGAGCTTTATGGCGGTAAGGTCCATACGACAAACAATCAAATGGAACTCATGGCGGCAATTTGTGCATTAAAGGCGCTTAAAGAGCCCTGTTTGGTCGACCTTTATACAGACTCAGTTTATGTGCGTAATGGGATATCTAAGTGGATTGAGGATTGGAAAAAGAATAATTGGCGCACCGCATCAAAAAATCCTGTTAAAAATATGGAGCTATGGCAAGCTCTTGAGGATGTTTGTTCTTGTCATACAGTCAGGTGGCACTGGGTAAAAGGGCATGCGGGACATCCAGAAAATGAACGCGCTGATGCACTTGCTCGCAAAGCAATTACGCAATATCGCAACAATGGACATTTTCCAGCATAATTGCTGTTTGAGAGCCTTTCTCTTTTATCACGGAGTTGTAAGAGAGGGGGGCTGCGTATGAAATATGAATGTTCCACTTAAGGCGTGATCTTTAAAAGAAACAGTGTAAAAAATTTTTTGGTTTATTTCTTCTGGTACGAAATAGATCGGAGCACTAAAGAGCGTATATTTCGCGTTATCACTGACTTTTTTTGCTGCTCCAATTTGCATTTCTCCTCCATCTAAAAAGAGAGAGGAAGGAGTTGTTTTGTCGTTATTTTTTATTTTTAGAAAAAGAGTATTGTTATTTTTTTCGGCGCTTATTTTGAGTGCATTCTGCATCATGCGAGGCAAAGAATCTTGGGCATTTTTTAAGAAGGAAAGGGGAAGATATTTGTTTTTAAGAACAGATGGCGAAAAATCAAAGTTAATAGTCAATGGAAGACAGATTTTATTACATAGTCCGAGAGTGAAAGCCCCACTTAAATTTTTGCTTGAACTAGAAAGATTGAAGGGCAATGTCACTTTATCTTTATAGCCTAATGACCAATCATTTTCTGTTTCAAAAAGCTGTGGCGTCGGATAAAAGATTTCATAAGAAACTTGTTGATTGAAATTAAAAAATGGTGCCATGCCAGAATTACCTGGATTACGCCAGTAAGTTTTCCATCCTGGTTTAAGCACAATTTCAATAATACCTTCTCTTATTCCAGAAAGAGAAGGTTCAGTGATTGCTAATCGGATACGACCACCCTCTGATTCATACCAAGATGTTGCGAAAAGCTGGAGTTTTTGTTCTGTTTGAGCATTTACAGGAATGTTAAGTAATTTTAAAACTAAGAATGTTAAGCATAAAGTAACTAAAAGCTTTTTATAAAAGAAAGTTGCGATATTTTGTAAATTTGTAAATATGTGACTTTTTTTCATTGGAGTTTTATTTTCCTAGTGTACTAAATGAACAAACTTTTATCATGTAAATTATGGAGAATAGCAGATTAATGAAGCAGTGTAATGGCTTTTTGGGTGGTCAATTACTCATAGCAATGCCTGGAATGAATGACAAACGCTTTATTCGTTCTGTTATTTATATTTGCGCGCATTCTGATGCTGGTGCGATGGGCAT
>NZ_JBHIQG010000077.1:6087-8961 GCF_042196425.1 Bartonella sp. AD328YNZD
TTTCTTAAGACAAATTCAGATATTTCAATCATTAAGCGTCCTTTGTGGAGCGGATGCCGAAGCAAAGCGGCACGCAATTGACTGATAAAACGAGGATGAATCATTTCTGCGCTTGGTAAATTAATTGAAATAAAGAAAGATTGTTGGGAAAACTTTTCTTGTACATTTATAAGATCGATAATGGCATTATCAATGATAAATTGTGACAAATCCATAACAATTTGTTCATTTTCTACGATTTTTATGAAATCAGAGACATTTAAATTTCCATAAGTGGGATGATGCCATTCTACAATTGTTTCAAAACCAATAATATGTCCGTCTGATAAATTAAGAATAGGATGGTAGAGGATTTTCATCTCATTACGTTTTATTGCATAATGAACATCTTTCTCCAGAGTATTATGTTCGAGACCCAGAGTGCGAAAATTAGGACGAAAAGGTTCAATATGATTTCCCCCCATTTGTTTTGCGCGAATCATTGCTAATTCACTATCATTAAAAATATCTTTAGCAGTTGATCGACTTTCACTCCATGTAACCAATCCGATAGAGGTTGAAAGGATTATTTTATTTTCTGAAAGTGAAATAGGTGCTGAAATTGTTTTGTGCAAATGATCTGCAAATGCTGCAATTTTTTGTGGTTCTGTTTCACTGAGTAAAATAATTGCAAAGCGGTCTGCAGAAAGGCGCGATAAGGTATCTTGAAAATTAATGAGACGATTTAAACGACGTGCAATTATAAGAAGTACAGTATCCCCAACAGCGATACCTAATTTGCGATTAATTTGGCGAAAATTATCAAAATCAATCATAAAGACGGTTGGTCTAATTTTGATATTTGCTTTCGCTAAAGAGGTATAATTTTGTAGTCTATCAAAGAAAATTTGTTGGTTAGGAAGTCCGGTTAAGCTGTCGTGGATTGCATCATGCAATAAGCGTTCTTCGGATTTTTTATGGTTAGTAATATTGACAATGGTTCCAATGACACGAGTGATTTTTCCATCTTTTTGCATAGCCGGACGTGCACGAAGAGAAAACCAATGATAATAACCACCACCGGAAGAAAGCCGAAAAATTTGATCAATGCGCCCTTTTTTATTTTTAAGAATGATATCCAATACGGCTTGAAAGCGTTCACGATCATCATGGTGCAAGGCTGAAATCCAGTTGCGCATAGGTCCATTGAGGTTATGAATTTCAGTACCAAAAAGGGTTGCCATGTTTGGATGTACAACAATACGGTCACGCTCAATATTCCAATCCCAAATAATATTTCCAGCTCCCTTTGCTGCGAGTACTTGTTGTTCAAGGTCGGAAAATATTCCTTCATGGAAAGCGTCATTAGAAAAAGTTTGTTGCAGGACAGTAAAGCTAATGAGAAGAACAATGAGCACTAATCCCCCCGCTAATGCTGGCTGGATAATATCATTGTTTAAATGTCCAGCTATGCAGGCATAGGCTCCAACACACCAAAAGCTAATGAGCAACCATGTTGGAATAAGCATAATGGCGCGGTCATAGCTTCTGATTGAGAAATAGATGATTAATATTATACCAAGCACAGCGGTAAGGCCAAAAGACAAACGCGCAATTCCAGCGGCTCTGATGGGATCATAAATAGCAAAGGCTCCTAGACTGCAAAAGGCAATGGTCCAAGCGATAGCCCCGTAACTAAAATGATAATGCCAGCGGTTAAGGCTGAGATAGGTAAAAAGAAAAATGAAGAGTGTAGCAGTAAGTGCTACTTCTGTACCAGCACGCCAGATTGGTTGGGTTGTGAGTGTAACAGCAAAGAATTTATTTAAAAAATTGAAGTCAATACCAATATAAAAAAGCACTGCCCAAGCAACAGCAGCTGTTGCAGGAAACAGCCCTGTTCCACGGACGACGAAGAGAACAGTTAACAAAAGCGCTAAAAGACCTGATATCCCAAGAAGAATACCGTGATAAAGCGTATAAGAATTAATTGCATCTTTATAAGCTTCAGGTTGCCATAAATAGATTTGCGGTAGATTTGCAGAGTTAAGTTCGGCCACAAATGTAATAACAGCACCAGGGTTAAGGGTAATACGAAAGATATCAGAGTTTGCACTCGGTTGACGATCGAGGGAAAAACCTTCGCTTGGCGTTATGGATTGAATCCTTGATGATCCAAGGTCTGGCCAAAAAAATCCAGAACGTGCCATGCGGTAATGGGGGGCAACGATGAGACGATCAACTTGTTCATCTGTTGGATTTGCAAGAGAAAAAACGGCCCAATTTCCGGAAAATTTTTCATTTTTTGCCTGCACTTCAATACGCCATACAATACCATCTGGTCCTGGTGCTGTACTTGTTTGAAAAATAGAATTGTTTGTATGGTGAATTTCAATTGCTTTTGAGAGATCAAGAGCAGCATCCTGAGAAGAAATTTTAACTGGTTCAATTGCTTGTGCTGATGTAAGATGGACAAAAGAACTAACGACTACAATGAAAATGATGTCAATTATTTTACGCAAACTCTTCACAATGTCCCACTCTCAATATTTTAGGATGTTTAATTTTCATTTCGATTTTTGAGAAAAAACGTCCACCTTTTATAATTTATTTACATAATAAATTGTTATCACTTTTTCTTAAGTTATGTGATTTTATATACAAATAGATCACATACCCATCTGCTTCAATGGAACCTGAAGCGAATGAAGTTTTATATTTTAAAAGGGCAAAGTTAAACCATGAATTTCCATATTTCACGGATATATCTTTACTGATTAGAATCTTTATCACATGAAGTATGAATTGGGTAGTTTTGTACACCTCTTTGCCCAATATTTCCAAAACTTATTTAATGAGGAGAGCTTTTGTGGTAAATTTTATGATAAAATATGT
>NZ_JBHIQG010000078.1:0-8661 GCF_042196425.1 Bartonella sp. AD328YNZD
ATTACGTGATGTGTGTCATGGAAAATTACGGTGTTTACAAAGCGAGACTCACTGGGAAAATAGATATAAAAACCGACTTGCTTTCTGGTCGACGGAAATAATATGCCTGAACTTCCCAAGTAGCATTTGAAAGGGTTCATAAGAAGTGTTTTTATTCCTTTTTAAATAGTACCCACATACCAACCTTCTTAGGACGTATAAGAAAGTAATTTTAATTGATTCAGTATTCATAAATTCGAAATGAGAAAACCCTATACTATTTGGGTCTTTTATTTCAAATACAAAATGATGAATTATCATTATAAATCAACAGGTAGTACAAATAATTCATTTCTTCTCAACATAGATGACAATATCATAGAGATTACAAATATAAGAGAAGAGTGAAACAAATAGCTCATCCTTTTACTGTTGCTTATTAGTCAATATTCAAATCTTGTGAAACAGCTTATTTTAAGACTATTTTTTCTGCTTACAATATTTCTATACCCAATAGGGGCGCATTATTGTGTATATCGTTTGGGTTATCTCTGATAACAGAAAGAGAGACTCATTGAGTTAGAAAGCCTTAAAGACAAACAATTCTCTTCTGCCCCTTCCCTTTTCATTCGGTTTTACGACTTTTAAATATGTCAATATCTTTTAATAATGAAGATGAAGCTTTGCTTTTTTCTCATTTTTACATATAAGCTCACATCCTTTACACAAAACAGAGCATCCCCAAATAGTATGTTTTTCTTATTTATATTATTGTTTTATTTTAATGTTTCTAAGTCCATTTCACAACGGTGTATCTGAAAAGTACTTACGAAAATCTTCTCACGAATGGTATAAAAATCGATTAGACCTTTAATTAATAAAAGCTATAGCTCTATCATCCCTTAACTCCCAATGTTGCAAAAGCCCTTTCATTTAGAGCACTCATAAGAAGTATGTTCACTGCTTTTTAGAAGTTTTTTGTCCATGCTCCTCCTCAACTTGTATCATAAGTAAGCGGATGGTTTTGATTGATTCAACATCAAAAAAATTCGAATAAATTATATTTTAACTTTCATCAAAATTATAAACAATCATTATAAATCAATATATTATAAGAAAATCGCCCCGTATAAAAAATCAGCTAAATATTAGGGATACTCTAATTGTTTTATTCACTTTTGATGGTGGTGGTGGTGGAAAAGAACCAACGCGTCGAAGGGCTGCCATCGCTAATCGATCAAGTTCTGGATCTCCAGCAGAAACAACGACACGACTAGAAAAAATACTCCCCTGCTCATGCACCATAAATTCTAACTTCACCGTTCCTTTTGTACGATTGGTGCGCTGTCCCACAATATAATTTTTTTGCCTTTCTAATTGTGACTGTACCTTTGCTAACCACTCCATTAACAACATATCTTCAAGCCCTGCTGTACCGCCGCCCTTGTTGATGGAAGAAGAACGTACCGCCTTTGCATTGGAGCGCTTTACTACTGCCTTTGGCATCGGTATTGTTTTTTTGATAAACGCTTTATGCTCCACTTTTTGAGGTAGGGGTTCTTCCAAAGGCTTTAAATCATCTTGTTCTACTATATGCTGAGGTTCTTCCGATTGAACTTCATCCACGGATTCCAATCCTTCTGACTCCTGCTCTAGGAGATCAGACTGTAATACTTCTTGCTCTGTATTAATATCCAACTCTCTATGAATATCTGGCAAGTCTGTATCAACATCCGGATATACAGTTTCTTGCACAAAAGTCAGCATAATCTCCGACGAGAGCAAGCCATTACTTATACCAGTACTTTGAAAATAAAACTGTGCTGCCAATAATACATGCAAAAAGAAAGCCCCAATAAATGCACCAATCCAAAGAATTAATAATTGTTTCGTATTTGCAAAATTCATCGTTTTTTCTGCCACTATTTTAAGCTTAATATTGGTGTTCAATCTCATTAAAACAGGCTATTTTGAAATTGCAACTTTTTTCTTGACTGATTTTGTCATGTTTAATATGGTCTTCTAATGATTTTGTGCTGTTGTCAAAATCATTCCTACTTGGCTGGCAAGTTTTAATTAGTGAGTCCAGCTTTTTTGTATTAAAAAAATTTCAAAACAGAGAGGGGATGTTTAAAAGGGTTATGATGTGTTATGCAAATAAGACGAAAAAATATCTATAAAAGCTGTGTAATTTTAAGTGCATTATCGGTTTGTATACCTTCATTTGTTTTTGCACAAAATAAAGATGGAAGTGCTGTCACTGAACTCAAACCAATCCTTATTAAAGGAAAAAAAATAGAAGATGCTTCAAATTCAATAACCATTCTGACTGATCGTAAGACCAACAAGAATATTGATGAAAGACAAATAACTGATGTTTATGATGTGAGTCGTCTTAATCCTTCCGTATCCTATAACTCAGAAAATAACAGTTTCGTTATTCGGGGTTTAGATGCGAACCGTGTTCTTACGACAATGGATGGTATTTCTCTTCCGTGGTTTAATGATATATTCCGTGGTGGAGGTGGAAACACAACTTTTGATTTCAATGCTCTTTCTACGTTTGATACTATTCAAGGATCAGATTCTAGTCTTTATGGTTCTGGCGCCTTAGGGGGAATCATTGCGTTGCGTACCCTTGATCCTGAAGACCTGATCGTGGAAGAAAAGAATTGGGGAAGCCTTATAAAAGGTGGTTATAATTCTGTTGATAACAGCTGGCGCATCGATCAAGCTTTTGCTGTGCGTAATTACCGGACATTTTTACTTTTTCAAGGATCTTATGTAGAAGGTCATGAGCGCAAAAATATGGGAACAGTAGAAGGGTATGAGGAACGCACGCGCAAAAACCCTTCTCACTTTGATAAAAATAACTTACTTTTTAAAATTCATCAATATTTGAGTGATAATCACCGCCTTGGTTTTACCGCAGAGCGTTTTGGTCATAAGAGTAACACACATGAATTAAATTCGTCTAAAAGATACGCTCCAGGTTCCGTTTATGAGCAGGATAATAAACTTCGTGAGCGCTTTTCTCTTTCTTATAATTATAATGGTAATGGTGATGCAGTTCTTGATGCGTTTAATGGGCAGCTTTATTGGCAAAGGCAATCAAGTCGTTACGTTATGACAGGCGTTCGTGTTTCAGCCCCCAAAGGGGATTATTTGAGAGATAATTTCTTGCGTAATATCAATTATGGTTTCAATGCTGATGCCCTTAAAAAAGTGGATTTTGGCACTATAAACCATACGTTAAAGTTTGTAATGAGTGTTTCGTCATCTAAATTTCATCACTATTTGTTAGGTAAAGACAATTGTCATATAAAAGAATACGCTCGAGGATGTCTTTTTGTTCCTGCTAATCGATCAGATTCGCCAGACACAAATGGTTACAATTTAGGTTTTGTTTTTGAAGATGAAATTGGGTTGGTTGATGATCGTTTTCGTGTAACACCGGGAATCCGGTATGATTGGTACAAATATGTTCCTCAGAAAACACCTTCTTATGAGAAAGCTCTGATTTCTGATAAATTCCCTCCAGAAAGAAGTGGTTCACGCTTTTCTCCTAAATTACGCGTGGAGTGGGATGTTCGTAATCAAGTAACGCTCTATGCTCAGTGGGCTCAGGCTTTTCGTGCACCACGTATTCCAGAACTTTACGTCTCTTATATCAAACCTTCTGCTTATTACGTGAAAGGGAATCCTGATCTTCAACCAGAAACAAGCAATGGGTATGATGTTGGTTTACGGTATGGAAATGTAAATTTCGGTGGTTCCTTCAATGCCTTTTTTAATCAATATAAGAATTTCATAGATACTGAGGATAGAGGGCCATCAGAGGAATTTAGATTTGCGCGTCGGCATTATATGAATCGTTTTCACGTGCAAATTTTTGGTGTTGAGACAAAAGCCCATTTAGTTCTTAAAAACGGTTTTCATAGCAATGTTGCTCTTGCTTATTCACAAGGAAAAGATCTTGATAAAAAGGAGTATCTTAACTCAATTCCTCCTTTGAAAGCAATTATCGGATTAGGATATGCAAAAGAGGTTTGGGGAAGCGATATTATCCTTACTTTGGCAGCTAAACGTGATAAAGTAGCCGGAGAATCTGATTACCAAAAAATTCCAGGATATCATGTCGTTGATATGACAGGGTGGTGGAAACCATTCGGTGAAACAGGACCTATTCTAAGAGCCGGTGTTTATAATCTTTTCAATACAAAATATTGGAATGTATCTGAACTTCCTTCAGGTAAAAGTTCAACACCAAAAGACTATTATAGCCAGCCTGGTCGTAACTTTAAGGTGTCGTTTGTACAAAAGTTTTAGTCACTTCTGTTAATTATTCGGTCAATAAAATCATATTGATAAAAGGATTAATTATTGTGTTTCTATTTTCAACATCTTTAAAATTACAAAGATTTGGTAGAAAAGTTTTAATTCTTTCTGTTTTATCGTTTTTTGATTGCTCAGCTGTTGGCGATAGAGTGTTATTTTGTGATAGATTGAACTCTTAAAAGAATTTAATTTATTGCCTTGGAATTGTAAAATTTGAAAGTTAGTTTTTGAGTTAAGTAGCATAAGGTAAATTCATGGCACATACAGCTGAAATGATTCTTCGTTTGCGTGAAGAAAAAAAAGAAATGCGAAACCGCGATTTTGCGGTTTCGATTGGTATATCTGAAGCGGAGCTTATTGCGGCTTATTGTACCATTGGAAAAGCAAAAAGGCTACAAACTGATGTTGCTACTCTCTTGGAAAATGCACCTCGACTTGGAACCGTCATGGTCTTAACTCGCAATGAATATGCTGTTCACGAAATAACGGGACGCTTTGAAAAAATTGTTCAAAACGAACATATTCCTATCACACTTGGTGAAATTGATTTGCGTATTTTTACAAAACAATGGAAGTTCGGTTTTGAATATGATGTCGTTATTCTTGGAAAACCTACAAAAAGTCTGCAATTCTTTGATCAACATGGCGTTGCTATCTTAAAGGTCTATTCTAAAGATATGACAAATATGGAAGAGTGGAATAAACTTGTTGAAAAGCTCCTTCTTGAAGATCAGTCTCCTGTTCTTAACATTCTTCCCGTTTCTCTCCCAGCCCAGTGTGACATAACAGAATTGGATATTGAGAGTTTTCGGGACCGTTGGCGGAAAATGACAGATGTACACCAACTTCACAAAATTATTTCCGAATTTAAAATTAATCGACATCATGCTGTAAAATATGTTGGTAATGAATTTGCCGATGAATTACAGGTAAATGCTGTTGAAATAATGCTTAACCAAGTCGCACAACAAGAACTGCCAATCATGTGTTTTGTTGGGAATAAAGGGTGTATTCAAATTTTTAGTGGGACTGTAAAAAATATTAAGCAAATGGGACCTTGGCTTAATGTTCTTGATCCAAGATTTGACCTTCATTTACTCACGTCTGGGATTTCTAGTGTATGGCATGTTCGCAAACCTACCCGTGATGGTTATGTCAGTTCACTTGAAGTTTTCGATAAAGATGATGAGATGGTTATTCAATTTTTTGGCGTACGCAAAGAGGGTCAAAAAGAACGTGAAGATTGGCGTTCTTTATTGAATAGTTTGCCATCATGCCAAGAAAACAGCAGTAACTAAGATAAGGTTAGACATGTTCATATCTCTTTTACATAGGTTATCAAACCTTTTTCTTATGTGTTTACTGCTCTCTCTTACTTGTTTTTCTAAACAAGTGATTGCTGAACCTGCAACGCGTTTTCCTGAAAATGCTCGAATTGTTTCTATCGGCGGAGCACTTACAGAAATTGTCTATGCATTGGGAGCCCAAGATCAACTTGTCGCCCGTGATAGTACAAGCGTCTACCCACAAGAAGCGCTCAAGCTTCCTGTGCTAGGATATATGCGTGCTCTTTCACCTGAGGGGGTTTTATCACTTGCTCCAGAGGGTATATTGCTTGTTGAAGGAAGTGGTCCCGCTTCAACAATTGATATTCTCAAAAAAACATCGATACCTCTGGTGATCATACCAGAAGACTACTCCCGTGAAAATGTGATAGAAAAGATTCGCCTCGTTGGTCAAGCCATTCATCGGGAAGTGCAAGCCGCAGCGTTAATTGAGAAATTGAAGCGTAATTTTTTAGACAACGATGCGCTTTTGGCGAAAGTAACAACACCAAAGCGTGTTCTTTTTGTTTTCTCTGTGCAAAATGGACGCGTCATGGCATCTGGAACAGGTACTGCAGCTGATAGTATGATCAAACTTTCAGGCGCTATCAATGCTATCACCGATTATAAAGGATATAAACTTCTCAACGGCGAAGCATTATTGAAATCAGATCCTGATGTTATTTTGCTTGTAAAACATGGTGCAAGATCAACCAGCATTGATAAGATTTTAGCCATACCGGCAATTCAAGCAACAACTGCAGCGAAAAATCATGCCATAAAACAGATGGATGCTATGTATTTTTTGGGATTTGGTCCACGTACTGCAGACGCATCAAGAGAGCTTATTGAGATACTTTATGGTGCACATCAAAACGGTAAGAGCTGATAAAAATGGTAGACGGTACATCCAGGATGCATTTACCTAAAGAAAAAGAAGGTAAAAAAATAAACCGTTCAAAGCAGGGGAAGATTTTATTATTAAGCTTAATAATATTCCTTATTTTAAGTATTTTTGGTGGGCTCTTGAATGGTGCAGCAAAGGTTTCTTTCGTTGATCTCCTCCATGTGATGCTTACACAAGATTTTTCGGTAAGTAGTAAAACGCGTGATTACCTCGTGCTCATCGACATAAGGCTTCCCCGTGTTATCTTGGGATTATTGATTGGAGCAGCTTTAGCTGTCTCCGGTGTTCTTATGCAAGGGCTTTTTCGTAATCCTCTTGCAGATCCCGGAATTGTAGGTGTATCAGCAGGTGCTGGACTTGGAGCAGTCTTAGCAATTGTTGTCGGCATTGCTTTTCCTGTTTCATTTGCACCTTTTCTAGAGCCTTATAAAGTTATCATAGGTGCTTTTTTTGGTGGACTTTTATCAACGATTATTCTCTACATAATAGCAACACATAACAGCTTTACCTCTATTGCAACCATGCTGCTTGCTGGTATTGCTCTTGGTGCATTAAGTAGTGCTGTTGTCGGAACATTGATTTTTGTCGCAAATGACCAACAACTGCGTGATATCACTTTTTGGAGTCTGGGCTCTCTTGCGGGCGCTACATGGTTGAAAGTATGGCTCGTTCTCCCTTTTATCGTTATTGGTCTTCTTTTCTCTCCCTTTTTATCACGAGCACTTAATGCCCTTGCTCTTGGAGAAGCTGTTGCTGGCCATATTGGTTTCCATATTCAACGCGTCAAAAATATTTCTATTCCCCTTGTTGCTCTTATGTGTGGTAGTGCTGTTGCTGTCAGTGGTGGTATTGGTTTTATTGGTATTATTGTTCCTCATATTTTACGTCAGCTCATAGGTCCTGATCATCGCTATCTCATTCCTTGCTCTGCTCTCTTGGGAGCAGCATTACTTATTTTTGCTGATATGTTTGCACGCTTAATTGTTGCCCCCGCAGAATTGCCGATTGGGATTGTAACAGCACTTTTTGGTGCACCTTTCTTTCTATGGATCCTTATATGCAAACGAGGAACAGACTTTTCATGATTGAAGCGACAAATATTTGTGTTCAGCGCGGAAAAAAACAGATTCTTAAACACATTAATCTTCAAGCTAAAAGTGGTGCTTTTACCATTATTATTGGCCCTAATGGATCAGGAAAAAGTACTTTTATCAAAGCTCTGAGTGGTGAAATTCCTTACAGTGGAAAAATAACTTTAAATGGTTATAATGTATGCCAAACAAAAACTCATGTAATGGCAAAAATGCGCGCTGTACTACCACAATCAACAACGCTCGTATTTCCGTTCTTAGTCCATGAAGTTGTAGGGCTTGGCCTTTCTGTAAACCAATTTAGCACTGCCAAAGCCGAATTGCAAAATCTTATCCAGAAAGCTTTAGATCGCGTTGACCTTTCTGATTATGGTAACCTATATTATCACCAATTATCAGGTGGAGAACAAGCGCGCGTACAACTTGCTCGTGTTCTTTGCCAAATCTGGAAACCTGTTCATAATGGGGTTCCTCGCTGGATGATATTAGATGAACCTATTGCTAGCCTCGATATTCAACATCAAATCATCGTTATGGATATTGCTAAACAATTTGCTCATTCTGGTGGCGGCGTTCTCGCTGTTCTTCATGATCTCAATCTTGCAGCACATTATGCAGATAGCATGATCTTGCTAAAAGAAGGAGAGATTTATTGCGAAGGAAATGCGACTAATGTTTTGACAACACAAAATCTCCGCGATGTTTATCATTGTTCCTTAAACGTTTCTGAATTACCTAAAGAAGATATCCCATTTATACTCCCTCAAACAGCATCCTCTTATGAGGTTTAGATCCTAAAGCAGTCAGCTTCAATCTAAAAATTAATGTACCTAGCACAATAAAGTACGCAAATATTCAAGATTCTATTTTATTTTTAATGAACTCCTTTCTATCATCTAACGTCTTCCGCTCGCATCAAAGATATTTTTGGAAAAGACTATCTGTTTAAAATCTTTCAAGATTTTACGTACTAAAAATATTTGAGATTTTGTTTTGCTATCATAATTTTATATAATGCAAG
>NZ_JBHIQG010000079.1:0-8471 GCF_042196425.1 Bartonella sp. AD328YNZD
CAATATATTAAAACACTGCAAGTCTATATCAGAACCGCCTTCTGACCTTTATTCTTGTGACTTTAAACCTTGCCACCTTCTGGCCGCTTCATAGCGTTTTGTCTTTTCACTTCCACACGGGTTTCCTCCATAAGATTATAGAAAAGCCCTGCCCCTCAAGGCAAAGCAAGCGCAAAGCCTATTGTGTTAGGATTGATACTTCGCAAAATATCTTATAGCCGGCACATCTCTCCAATCCATAGCCGATCTATTGAAGGTTTTATGGCGTTGTTTACCTAAGAGAGCACGTGCTTTTTCTGTTGTTTTTAAATCGACATCCAACCCCAAGGCAGCAGCATGTTTGAGACAAATATTAAGACGTTTCAGTGCGTTACGCACTGTATCAACTTTTGTATGCCAAATAGGAGCAAGGGTATTGCGTATCTCTGTTTGTATAATCTCCTGAAAAAGACAAACAGCCTAATTTGGGTAAAATGTGAAATTTCAAAGTGAAAACCAGTTTCCATCTTTACCATCTCCTTTTAATTCAGCTTTACAATTTTTAAAAGTATCTAAAGCAATATCTTTTAAATAATGGAGATTGCTTATTGCCTCACGTTTTTGTTTGTCACGTTCTTTAATTGGGTTACGACCTTCGCGAAGAACAGAGCGCCACCCAGTTACAGTTGCACGGGCTTGTTTAAAGAGACATTCTTAACGCCCCCAAGTTCATTTCACGACAGCAACCATGGATGGTATAACGGTAAATCCATTGTGCACCTCCATCTGTACATTTGTGAAGAAGCAAGCCGGCACCATCACCACTTTGCCAGCCCGTAGGTGTTGCAACAACTCTTGGCACTTAAGACAGTTCATAAGAGCCATTTTTAATTCTTTCTTATACATTTTTTACCCACATAGCCTACCCGCTTGTGACGTGCAAGCAAGTGATTTTGATTGATTCAAGATAAGCAGGTTTGAAATGAGAGAATTTTACGGTATTAGGTTTTCTAATTCAAATTGAATAACGCTAAATTATCATTATAAATTAATGCTTTGTCTTAAGTGGTTTGTACATATCCTTTGTGTCATATCCATAAAGATCAGGTTGATGGGGATATATGGACTATCCTTAGCTTGAGAATATAAAAGCAAAGTAGAATGCCTCAATATACTGGCACATTCACGTACTTGTTTTAAAGAAACATCTCTCACATCCAAAACTTATCTCGCAGCTCTGATTTGTATATGATATCCCAATAGGATAAAAGCCCTCGTAAATGAATCCTCCCCAGACCACTATAAGATCTATTTATACCACCATCTTTATGTTTCATAAAAAATACAAAAAGCCATACACTTTACCCATATCCGAAATATCGCAACAGCCCTTATCACTTAAGAATGTAAAATATACCTCTTATCAATTATCCCAAGTGCTAAGCAGTATTACCATTGGAGTCTGGCAAATAGTGTAACGGTGCTGGCTTA
Organism: Bartonella sp. AD328YNZD; assembly: GCF_042196425.1. Lineage (NCBI taxonomy): Bacteria > Pseudomonadati > Pseudomonadota > Alphaproteobacteria > Hyphomicrobiales > Bartonellaceae > Bartonella > Bartonella sp. AD328YNZD. The sequence goes on from NZ_JBHIQG010000079.1 coordinate 1,471, forward strand.
TTACTTCATGAAGCCTAAAGAGGGAGGGGATAAATAGACCTTATAGCAGTCTAGGGAACTTCCTCTCAACGAAAACTCTCTTTTTAATACACGCGCACCATGAAATGAACTTTGAACGCACCAAGAGATGTTTCTTTAACATAAGTGCATAAATGTGCAACATAAAGTATATTCTGTTTGCAGCATTCTTTTTACCATAAGAAAACACACCCCCTTTAAAGAACGTGAAGAACAAAAACATAAGGCAATGCGTACCATTCACGAGAATGTGGAGGTTTGTTTCATTATTTTTATTTTTGTGAACTGCTTTTTGATGTTTCTCTATTTAAAAAGTTAAAAGCTTGTCGCCTGAAGCTAAACGCAATTAAAATCTATCATAAAACCAATAATAAGCTATGCCAATACACATAATAAGCAATATAGTTTTAGCTTCCCAGCAACATAAACCCATAGGTGTGTTTATCGCATACTCCATACAAATCTAAAGCTTCGCAGGAACCTATATCTCCATCGCATAAAGCTATAAAGAATCCCAAACCAAAGGTTATTCATACGAACGTTCCTTCTATTGCCATACAATGTGTGAAAAAAAGAACCAGTCTACGAATAAACAAAAGGGAAACTCTATAGATTAACACGCCTCGTATACCAGTTGTTTTTTTGGAGGGGTGGATTTTAAGCTATTTTTGTCTTGACTTGCTTTTTTGTTCTTTTGTTTGTTAAAAGATATACACTTCACTTCCCCCCGCTTCTTTAGATTAAATCTTAAAAGTCAGCGCGCATTATATTTCATTTAGCTTCCTTTACACATCTGAAAAGACAGGGATTCTTAAAGAAATCCAGTCTGTAAACAGTCTCAATTCTAGCGGATTCCGCTTAGCTTTCTGCTTAATGGGATTCACTTGCAAAGGTGCGATAAGAAAAGTTGAAGAATATTCACAAAGTATTCCCAAAACATTTAATACCTCAAGGAAGCTTACACACCCTATACCACCACATCTCACATGATGCGTTGTGCTATAAACTTCATGGTCTAGTAGGATTCCACTTAACAAATACAGCATTTTTTAGGAGAAAGCAGCAAATAATGCTAAACTTTTCCCATCCATATTTTGCTTCATAAATGTTTCGTTCAAGTTGATATAACAACCAATATATCTTAAATTGATAACCGCTTAATCACGCGAGAGTGCAACAACAGGATCAAGCCGTGAAGCTTGTCGCGCTGGCGAAAAGCCAAAACATATCCCAATAAGTGTCGAAAAAGTAAGAGATACAATAATTGAATCAATTGTATAAACCAAGTGGATAGGTGCCTTAAAGAGCCAAAATAAGCCTCCAATAGAAAATCCAAAGAGGATTCCTAAACCGCCTCCAATCATACACACTAAAATTGCTTCAATGAGAAATTGTTGCAAAATATCACTCTGCCGTGCACCAACAGCCATACGCACCCCAATTTCATTGATCCGCTCAGAAACCGTGACCAACATAATATTCATCACGCCAATCCCCCCTACAATCAATGAAATTGCTGCAATTGAAGACACTAAAAGCGTTAAAATATGCGTACTCTCCATGATACGTTCACGAAAAAATTCGGAATTTCTAATAAAAAAATCTTCCCCTCCATGGCGCATAATGAGAAAACGTCGCACCATAGTCTCTGCTAAATGTGAATCAATCTCATCAGTAATCTTAACCATAATGGCACGAACCTGCGTGGTCCCAAGAAAACGAGTTTGCACGGTTGTATAGGGCAAATAGATCTGCAACGTATTTGAGTTACCTCCATTATTTTGCGGATCGACCACCCCCACAATACGTGCAGGAACCTTTCCCACATGCACCACTTTTCCAAGTGGACTCTCATGGCTATGAGGAAAAAGAACAGAAACGGCTTCCTTTTCAATAACGAGATCAACAGCCCTTTCACTCACACTTTTTTGATCAAACAATTGTCCTTCAACAGCTCTAAGCCCTTGTGTTTGAAAAAATTGTTCTCCCACCCCAGCAATTACAGCATTAGCTTCAACGGAACCAAAACGAATCGTAGAACTTGCTGAAATCTGAGGCGTTACACCAGAAACATAGGGCAAGCCAGAAAGAGCTTCTGCATCCGCTTCAACAAGACTGGTTATCTTCTCTGATTGTGGATCAGAAAAACTTTTCCCAGGAAAGATAGTCAAGGTATTGGAGCCCAAACTTTTAAAATTTTCCAGTATTTTTTCCCGCGTGCCAGTCCCCAAAGCCACCATGGCAATAATTGCTCCAATACCGATAATCACCCCGAGCATTGTTAAAAAAGTCCGCATACGATGGGCATTCATAGCTAACAAAGCCATAACAAATGTTTCACGAAAACGTTCAACAAAAGAACGAAAAAAACCTAATGTTTTTTGATCTTTCAAATTTTGCTTTTCCTGAATATAAGACGCAACCTTTGTTTTTTTACCCTTTGATACAGTATCTGAAATAATTTCCCCATCACTGATTTCGATAATACGATCTGCTTTTTCAGCCACCTGCATATCATGCGTTACAATAATAATGGTGCGCCCTTCTTGATGAAGCTCATCCAAAATACGCAACACCTCTTGACCACTATGTTTATCTAAAGCACCTGTTGGCTCATCAGCGAGAATAACCTCCGCATTATTCATCAATGCTCGCGCAATAGACACCCGCTGTTGCTGTCCTCCTGAAAGCTGATTAGGACGATGATTAACTCGCTCTCCCATGCCTAAGCGTGTTAATAAGTCCTGAGCACGTTTTTTTCTCACATCTGGAGCACAGCCCGCATAAATAGCTGGAATTTCAACATTTCCAAGAGCGGTGAGTTCATTCAACAAATGATAGCGTTGAAAAATAAATCCAAAATGATTGCGCCGCAAAGCTGATAATTCATCAGCAGAAAGAGAAGCTATTTCTTTTCCTGAAATCCAATAACGACCAGAACTTGGTCGATCAAGACAGCCTAAAATATTCATCAATGTGGACTTTCCAGAACCGGAAGCCCCTACAATCGCCACCATTTCACCACGTTTAATGGTTAGATTAATCTCTTTCAAAACAGTAACAAATGTTTCACCCGCAGGGAATTTGCGCACAATATTTTCTAAAACGAAAACAGTATCTGCTTTTTCTGCTTTCATAGTTTAATTCTCATCTTCGCTCTGTTCATAAGGGATTTCTGGCATCACACCATCGCGTGAACCGGTAATAACCACATCCCCCTCCTGAAGCCCTGAAACAATTTCTGCCATCACTTTGTTATTAAGCCCCACAGTCACTTGTTTTGCCACCACTTTATTTTTTCCCACCAAAAGTGAAACCCATGCTTTGTGTTCTTTTGTTTCATCACGCAAAGCATCACTTGGAACCAACAAAACATTCTGAGCACGTCCTAGAATAATATGAACTTGAGCGGTCATATAGGTTCGCAAAAAATTGTCTTTATTATCAACATGCACAACCCCATTATAATAAATTGCCGATGACACAAGAGAGCTAGATCCTCCTGCGCCAGGATTAATACTCACATCAGCACGAATGGATTCAGGAGCCGGCTCGACTCTTTCCAAAGTGCCCTCATAACGACGGTGTGAATTGCCCAATACCGTAAAATAAAGAGGTTGTCCGGCATGAACTTTAAGAATATCAGCTTCCGAAATTTGCGCTTTGACTGTCATCTTTGATAAATCGCCTAGAATAACAATTGTAGGCGCAGACTGAACAGCATTAACATTCTGTCCTTCTTCAACAACCGTTGCCAAAACGGTTCCCGCCGAAGGAGCAGTTATTCGCGTATAACCGAGATTAACCTCTGCACTCTCCACATCAATTTTGGCTTGTACAATCTGCTGTTGCAGTTGAGCAATTTGCGCTTCGCGTATTTTCACTTGTGTTGCTGCATCATCAAGATTAGCTTTTGAAATTGCACGCGATTCTATCATTTTTTTCTGCCGCGCTAAATTTTTCTGAGCAAGAGCAAGATAAGCTTCTTGTTCCACTAAATTCGCATAGTAATGAGATAAAGCTGCTTTTTTTCTTTTCAGATCATTTTCTTGATCTGTAGGATCAATTTCTGCCAACAGATCTCCTTCTTTGACAACACTGCCTGGAAGAACGCGCATGGAAACCACCCTCCCCGTAGCACGTGCCCCAACCGCCACCAACCGATAAGGACGCACAAGTCCAGAAGCCAAAACACTTTCCTCGATATCACCACGCTTCACCACAGCTGTCATATATATTGGTGTGGATGTTCCAAAAAAAACAGAGCGTAGCCACAATAAAATGATGATAATGAAGAGAGAAATAAGAAATAACGAAAGTTTTTTGTGTTTTCTAATGAAATCTTTGATGAAATTTTTTTTCATTGCCCTACCTTTACAAGCGAATGGGATGTACCATCAACAACTTCCGGACGTGACACATCAACGACTCCATCCCATCCCCCCCCCAATGCTTTCATCAGAGCAATATATTGGGTAGCTAAAGCAATACGGCTATCTTTAAGTGCCATTTGCGCAGAATAATAGGAACGATCAGCATTTAACAATTCAAGGAAGCTGATATTTCCATTTTCAAAAAGGCTTCGTGAAAGTTGTAAAGAATGCAAAAAAGCTTTATTTGCAATGACAAGCTTTTCAAGGCGCTGATGTTCTTTTGTTAATCTCACAAGCGCGTTTTCCACATCTTCTAAAGCACTCAATACAGCCGCCCGATAAGTAATAAAAGCCTGATCACGCTGTGCCCGCGCCATCGCAATAGAGGCAACAATCTGTCCTCCATTAAAGAAAGGGAAACGAAGACCAGGTCCAAAAGACCAGCCAATGGTTGAACTTTTCCATAATTGGTCCATTGCTGTTGCTGCTGTTGAAATATTCCCCGTTAAAGTGAGGGATGGATAACGTTCTGCCTCACGCTGACCAATGCGGGCTGTTGCTTGCGCATATTGGCGCTCTGCCCGTCGTAAATCTGGACGCGACAATAAAATATCTGCTGGAATTCCTGCTGATATTGGCCATTGTGGTTGTGGAATTTTCACTTGTTTGGCATTGTTTTGCAAAAGTCCCTTCAAAGCCGTAGGGACATGACCAGTCAAAACGGAAAGGCGATGCATACTCATTGCCACATTGGCTTCCATCTGAGATATATCGGCTTCTGTATTGGCCATTTGCGCTTTTGCATTTGAAACATCAAGTTCAGAAATATCACCTGCTGCTAATTTAGCACGCATCAATTCATATGTTTTGCGCTGTGTTGCAGCAATTTGCCGCACAATCAACAACTTTTGTTGCCAACCGCGTATTTGAACATAATTTGTTGCCACCTCTCCTAACAATATGACCATGGTAGCGCGCATATCTTCCACCACCGCTTCAAGACCATATCGTGCTGCTTCAACGCCTCGCTTATGCCCACCAAAAAAATCCAGCTCCCAACTCGCATCAAATCCACTACGATATTGGCTCAATGCACCAGATTGTTCAGATCCGCTACGGGTTCCTGAAATTGTATTTGACGCACTTGGCAACAAAGATCCCAATGCTTGCCCTAAACTCGCCCGTGCCTCACGAACTCGGGCTTTAGCAACTGCAACATCATTATTCCCAGAAATAGCCTCATCCATTAACGCATTTAAAACTGGATCATTTAACCGTCGCCACCATCCAGCAAGGGCAATTGAATGCCCAGATATCTGGGCAAATTTCTGTCCCCATTGAGCTGGAACACGAAAAGATGTCTTATGATAATTTGGACCAACCATACATCCTGACAAAAGAAAACAAAGCAAGACACAAAAAAGCAATCCCCAAGAAGCGCCCCATTTGAGATTTCTGATATGCATCTAGTCTCCCGCATTTTTTCAGAATCATTATTTATATTAATACTTTATTTACCTCTTATTTCAAAATTAACTTGTAAAATCAAATACAGTTTGCACAGGAATATGATCTGAAGGACGTTCCCATCCGCGTGCATCACGAAAAGTCGCAAGATCCACCACAAAAGGCGCTAAATCTGGAGAGGACCAAATATGATCAAGCCGCCGCCCGTGATCCGTAAGCGCCCAATCGCGTGCACGATAACTCCACCATGTGTAAAGTTTAGTAGGAACAGGAATATGCAACCGCATAAGATCAACCCACCCACCTTGACAACACAAATCCTGTAAACGCTCGGTTTCAATGGGGGTATGGCTTACAACCTTCAACAATTGTTGATGAGACCAAACATCCTCTGCCAAAGGAGCAATATTCAAATCGCCCAGCAAAAGAGAAGATATCCCCTTTTCCTGATCTGCGCGGATAAGAGACATTTCCTTTAAAAAATCAAGCTTATGACGAAATTTTTCATTCACATCAGCGTCAGGAATATCTCCCCCAGCAGGAACATAAAAATTATGAATCCGCAAGATTCTCCCATGGACTTCCACAATTACTGAAATATAGCGGCAATCTTGATTTTGACAAAAAAAACGCTTTTCTACCTTTTTAAAAGGTAAACGAGAAACAATAGCCACCCCGTTATAAGATTTTTGTCCACTCAGTGCGATATGCTTATATCCTGCTGCCTCAAAGTCTCTCACTGGAAATAAAGCATCTGGACATTTTGTTTCCTGTAGACACAATACATCTGCAGGAAAGAGTTCCAAATACTGAAAAACCTGTGCAAGACGCAAACGAATAGAGTTAATATTCCAAGTCGCAATACGAAAAAACATCTGTTTTAATCTCAATAACGTGACACTATTTCTTCATTTCTGCGAAGGAAGTTTAAACATTCCATTAGCGAATCGAACGCCTGTCTGCACATTCATAATCTGCACAGTAGTTTCCAAATTTTGTTGGTCAACAATTGTCCACTGCCGCAAAGCAGAACCTTGAGAATCAAAAACCATCCTTATTTGCCCTACCCCAATCGTCTGATCACGCAAAACAATCGTCACGGCCCCAGGATCTTCGCGAAAGGCCAACAAACGCCCAGAAGAT
>NZ_JBHIQG010000080.1:0-8443 GCF_042196425.1 Bartonella sp. AD328YNZD
TGTGTGAATATGTGCCTTATCTTATCATTTTTTATGAAAATATTTTTACAATTTAAATAACGATTAAAATGTATAACGTATTGATTTATTATTATAAGTAAGCGTTTTTCATATCAAATAATAACTATGAATACCGTAAAGCTCTCATCATACACCCTCTCATATTGAATCAATCAAAGTTTTTGCTTATACATCACAAGTGTGATTCATATACAAATGGAACTAACAGCTATAAAAAAGAATAAAAATGCTTCTTAGGAACGCTATAAATAATAAAACTGCATATAACATTGAGAGGCTGGTAAGTAGAATAATGGATTCAGCTTATCTACCATACGGATAAGCATTATCATGGCATAAGATTATAGTATAGCAAATTTTATAAAATGGATTATTACGGAAAACTGTCCTGTTAAAATCTAGCCTTTCATATAGCAATTTACTCTATAATGGTTTCTCATACTTTTACGCTTAAATGCTTCATTCATCGTATTATTTTGTTCATTTAAAACGTCTTTTCAAACCACACAATAATCCCTTTACTGAACAGTTTTTTGCTTAGAATATGCATACCTTTACTTTTATTTCGAGAAATAAACTCAGAAAAGAGATACAATACTTTAGCCCTGATCTCCTGTACAAAACTGCTATGGCCGCAATATACTTTACTATTTTATCACGCATATAGCTCCATAAAAATCCAATTTTATTTACAGTCATCTCCTCATAAAAAAGATAAGCGCTAAGAAATTCAAACTTTTGTTTCCCTTATTTTACTATTCTCGTAATAATTTTTGCATCGTTTAGATCTCTTTAACGAGCAATATGTCATAATTTTTATCAGTTTCTAGTCTTATCTTCCAGATTTTAAATTTCCAATATATGACGAAATAAAGGAGTTAAGTTTGCAAAATTCTCGTTGGTTTCGTGTTTCAAGGCTTTTATCATGTCTCTTAATAGCAAAAGTCATTGTATTGGGTTCACCTCATTTGTTGCATGCACAAACATTTAATCAAAATTTAGGGCCCAGTGGTTTACCACTTCCACGATTTGCTTCGATTAAACCTACCCGTGTTAATGTACGCGTCGGACCAGGAAGCAATTATTCTATCATTTTTACCTACCAAAAGAAGGGGTTACCTATTGAAATCATCCAAGAATATGATCAATGGCGCAAAATTCGTGATGCAGAAGGTGATGAGGGATGGGTATATCAATCGCTTTTATCGGGAAAACGAACTGCTATAACTCTTCCATGGCAAAAAGATAAAACAAAAAGACTGATGCTACGAAAAAACCCCACCGACAACGCAGAACTCGTGGCAGAAGTAGAGCCTAATGTCATTGGTAATATCCGCCAATGCGATGGACAATGGTGCGAAATCACTATTAATAATGTTCATGGGTGGCTTCAACAACCTCAGTTATGGGGGATCTATCCTGATGAAAAAATAAAAGGTTGGTGAATGCTTAAACGCATCAAATTTAATTTTTATTCCTCATTGAACATGCTCACTCCCTATCACAAGATTGATTTTTTGGTTTCAATCGCACGATCAAATCAACATGTGAAATTTCCATACCTTTTGGTGGCTCAGGCAAATTTCTAATAATGGGAGCTTCTTCCAAATTGCATGGAATATCAAGAATACGATTTTCGCCTTCTATATAAAAATGGTAGTGATCAGAAGTATTGGTATCAAACCAAGTTTTCGAACCTTCTACGGCAATAATACGTAATAATCTCGCTTCCGTAAATTGATGAAGCGTATTATAAACTGTTGCTAAAGATACAGGAACGCCTGCCCTCACCGCCTCCTCATAGAGCTCTTCAGCAGTAACATGACGATTTCCCTGAGAAAAAATCATATGTGCAAGTTCTAACCGCTGACGTGTTGGACGCAAACCATTTTGACGCAAACGTTTTTCTAACATAGAAATGGAATAATATTGCACAACTTTTCTACACTCTTTTGTGGACTGTTGCTCTTCATTCATATCAAAATTATCTGCACTCACTGACATATTACAAACCAAAATATATTTCTGTGTAAATAAGATCAAAATACAAAAAAATGCGAATAATGTGATGTAATCTTGTATTTCATTTTTAAATAATTACCTATGCAGAATACATAAAAAAGGGACTTTGTCATTAAAAATGATATAAAATCATTTCCCTCTCTTTAAAATTTGCTCTAAAAGTAGGTTCGGGAAAAGCGCAGAAATAAAGATATATGCAAATAAATGGAGTAACAATGGCTAAACAAAAGTCTCACTACACTTATGAAGAGCTTCTAAGCTGTGCTCGCGGTGAAATGTTTGGTAGAGGTAATGCGCAATTGCCGGCACCGCCAATGTTGATGATTCATCGAATCACTCAAATTAGCGAAACTGGTGGTGAATACGATAAAGGGATGGTTCGTGCCGAATTTGACATTACACCAGACCTGTGGTTCTTTGATTGTCACTTTATAGGTGATCCTGTCATGCCAGGATGTCTTGGACTGGATGGTATGTGGCAATTAACAGGTTTTTTTCTTGGTTGGCTAGGCGAACCAGGGAAAGGAAGAGCGATATCAACAGGTGAAGTAAAGTTATCAGGTATGATAACTCCACAAACCAAACTTCTTGAATATGGAATAGATTTCAAGCGTATTCGGCGTGGAAATTTAGTCTTAGGAATAGCTGATGGGTGGCTAAAAGCAGATGGAGAGACTATTTATAAAGCGAATGATTTACGCGTTGCTTTATTTAAAGAAGATTGAACGTTATTTTCATTCAGAAAGAATTTTTTACTATTCTGTATGGAACAAGGAGGTATAAATGCGTCGAGTTGTTGTAACCGGAATGGGAATTGTCTCCGCGATTGGAAATGGGCCCCAAGCTGTTTTAACCAGTTTACGTGAAGCAAAATCCGGAATTTCTTACGCACCTCAATACGCCGAATTAGGCTTTCGTAGCAGAGTTTATGGAAAACCCGATATTAATATAGAAGAGCTCGTAGATCGACGTGCTCTCCGTTTTCATGGACGTGGAACAGCATGGAATCACATTGCTATGGATCAAGCAATCTTAGATGCTGGTCTAGAGCCTCATGAAGTATCAAACGAACACACGGGTATTATTATGGGCTCTGGAGGTTCTTCAACTCAATCAATCGTAGAAGCTGCTGACATTACACGTCAAAAAGGTCCCAAACGTGTTGGACCTTTTGTTGTCCCTAAAGCGATGAGTTCTACAGCATCTGCAACACTGGCAACTTTCTTTAAAATAAAAGGGGTAAACTATTCAATCTCTTCAGCTTGTGCTACTTCCAATCATTGTATTGGTAATGCTTATGAAATGATCCAATATGGTAAACAGAAGCGCGTCTTTGCCGGTGGCTGCGAAGATTTGGATTGGACACTCTCTGTTTTATTCGATGCGATGGGCGCTATGTCTAGCAGATATAATGACATCCCTCAAAAAGCTTCGCGTGCTTATGATGTCAATCGTGATGGTTTTGTCATTGCTGGAGGAGCTGGCGTTTTGGTCCTTGAAGATCTAGAACTTGCTAAAGCACGTGGTGCAAAAATCTATGGAGAAATCGTTGGATATGGAGCTACATCCGATGGACATGATATGGTCGCCCCATCAGGAGAGGGAGCAGAACGGTGCATGCGCATGGCCCTTGCAACTGTCAATAATAAAATTGATTACATTAATCCCCATGCAACAGCAACCCCTGTTGGTGATCCTCCTGAAATAGAAGCTATCCGCCGTATCTTTGGAGAAGGTGATCAATGTCCCCCCATTTCTGCTACCAAATCTCTAACAGGACATTCCTTGGGAGCAGCAGGTGTTCACGAAGCAATCTATACATTGTTAATGATGAATCATAATTTTATTTGTGAAAGTGCCCATATTGAAGAACTTGATCCAGCTTTTGCTGATATGCCTATCGTTCGTGAACGACGTGATCATCAACAACTGAATACCGTATTGTCAAATACTTTTGGCTTTGGCGGTACCAATGCAACGCTTGTTTTCCAACGTTATGTATAAACAAAAGTTCTTAGTAATTGAAAAAAGTACGGTCTTACGGAGAATAATATGAAAGGTTTGATGGAGGGCAAACGCGGCCTTATTATGGGAATTGCGAATGACCATTCAATTGCTTGGGGTATTGCCTGTCAACTCGCGCAAGCAGGAGCTGAATTAGCATTGACTTATCAAGGAGATGCTTTCGGAAAACGTGTTCAGCCCCTAGCCGATAAACTTGGCTGCAAATTAGTGCTAGAGTGCGATGTTGAAAAAATTGAAAATGTTGACTACGTCTTTGAGCAACTTAAAAAAGAATGGGAAACTATTGATTTTATTGTCCATGCCATTGGTTTTTCAGATAAAACTCAGCTAAAAGGGCGTTACGTTGATGTTACAACACGTGAAAACTTTCAACGCACGATGGTGATTTCAGCTTATTCCTTTACTGAAATTGCCCAGCGTGCGGGTAAACTTATGCCCAATGGAGGAACACTTCTAACCCTTACCTATGGTGCTTCACAGCAAGTTGTCCCTAATTATAACATCATGGGCGTTGCTAAGGCTGCTTTAGAAGCTATGGTACGTTATTTAGCAGCGGACTTTGGTCCTCAAAATATCCGCGTCAATGCAATTTCAGCTGGTCCTGTTAGAACCTTAGCAGGTAATGGTATTGCAGCTGCACGGGCAATATTTTCACATCAACGCCGTAATGCCCCATTACGTCGTACCGTGAATATTCATGAAATTGGAAAATCTGCTCTTTATCTACTCTCTGATTTATCATCAGGCGTTACAGGTGAAATCCATTATGTTGATTCAGGCTATAACATCATGTCTATGCCAATACTTGAAGAACTGAAAAAAAGTGACGATGCCCAAGAAGGATAAAAATCATCACATTAAAAAAATAAAATTAATCATACGCATAGTACTTTAGTCGCGTATTGAGTGCTTCTTCTGCATTATAATGGTATATTAGCTCATAAAAATATGATGTAAGGAACGTATGTAGATGTTTGTAAGAGTAAGTAAACACAAAACAAAGTGTATGACGCCCGTTGTTTCGCAAATTATTTTATAAAAAACTGGAATACTTCTTCAGTTCATTTTAGTTAAATTTTGTGTTTTATGACGTTATTTACCTTACTAAAGCAGGCGTTTTTACTGTTGCCTGTAGATTAATATCCACCCCTCATGCCGATATAGTTTGAGACAGAAATTAGGAGTATGGAAACCCTTAGCTTTTGTATATTAAATTAAAGAAAATATTGCCTATCGTTTGATTTATCCTTGATAACGTAAATACAACCTAATTTAGGAAGAATATGAAGGCATAAAGAAATCAATCATTAATTTTATCATCCTTCATTGACAATATATTGATTTATAATAATAATTTTCTGTTTTGTAAGTTAAATGATAGACCTGAATGTTGTAAGATACTCTTATTTCAAACCTGTTTATCTTGAATCAATCAAACCCATTCCCTTGCACGTCAAAAGCGGGGCTGACGTGTGAGTAAAAACTGTACAAGAAAAGATTAAAAATAGCTCTTATGAACCATCTTTAAGTTCTAAGGCGGTCGCAACATTGGGGGATGACAAATATAATGATGGTGCCAAATTGCTTCTCCATAAGCGTAAAGATGGGGGTGCTCAATGGATTTACCGTTAATACCCTTCAATGAGTGTCATCGTGAAATAGGTTTGGGTACCTTGAGAAACGTTTCTTTAAAACAAGCCCGTTAATGTGTAACCCTATAGTGCTCTGTTCTTCGCGAAGGACGTGACCCTATTAAAGAACGCAATAAACAAAAACGCGAGGCAATGCGTAATCTCCATTCTTTAATGAGATTTTACGGTTTTTAAAAGCATATACATCAATATTTTTTTAATAATGGCGATTACGCCTTACATCACACTCTTGTTTTGCACGTTCTTTAATAGAAGGCATAACTAATGCATCAGGTAAAGTAAAACACCCTAAAATACTATTTCTGTTGCTCATTCACCTACTTTTTTAAAAAGGCATCTCTCAATGCATGCAATTCCATTTCACAACGATATCCGTGAATATATAATTAAAATCTCTGTGAAGTATACAACAGCCTTTTGACACCATAATCTTGACGTTTATGCGGATAATAAAGCCAACACCATCATTTTACTTGCTAAATCCTAATGTTGCAATATCCCTTGACATTTGAGATAATTCATTAGAAGTATTTTTATTCCTTTTTTAAATAACTTTTATCCACATGCCACCCCATTTGTAACAAGTAAATGATTTTGATTAATTCAATATAAAAACACAATAAATTATGAATGTAGATTAACCTCTTATTTTTGTAATCACATCATTTTTTAGTTTAAGTGAGAACCATAAATACAATAACATTATTTCAATTTCAGACTTTTACATTTAGAATTAAAAAAAACGTCTCTTGCATATACAATGTAGAATTGACATGTGGGAAAAGAAAAAGCGTAAATATCATTACTAAAACATCTCAAACACCAAAAGTAGTAGATAATATTGTATAATAGCAATGATATTTCTAGCCTATACCTACCATAAATATGCTCCTGCTTTCCAATGCATCTCTTCTATTATTCTGTTTGCAAATATCATTGCGAGATAAGTGTAAAATAAAAATATCTCTTTAATTAACCTTACATCAACATGTGTAAGTAGAAACAATATAATTTATTTTCAAAGAAATGAATTAGACAAGAGTCAAAGCTTTTATATTTCAGCCATATTTTATAGAGAATCGAATATATGAATCTGTCAATTCGCTGCAATATGATTACAATCATCAATACAATCTATTTTATATTTCTATCATAGCATATTTCTATTTTTTATGATTGGAATTATTTAGAAACACCGGATATCAATATATTTCGTCCTTGAGAGTGCGGCTTAGTAATGCATTAGCCGCTTCAGTTATGTTTTTACCACAATAGAGAATTTGATAAATTTCTTCTACAATTGGCATCTCCACCCCAATACGTTGTGCTAATGTATATACTTCCTTGGTATTTAAGTATCCTTCCACAATTTGACCAATTTGTTTTTCCGCTTCTTTTATATCTACTCCTTCACCAAGAAGTATTCCAAAACGGCGATTACGCGACTGATTATCAGTACATGTCAAAACCAAATCACCTAAGCCTGTCATTCCCATAAATGTGGCAAGCTTAGCCCCCATAGCTCCCCCTAAACGACTGATTTCAGTTAGTCCTCGTGTGATGAGAGCTATTCGTGCATTTGCCCCAAATCCCATGCCATCTGATATTCCTGCACCAATAGCAATAACATTTTTAACTGCTCCCCCTAATTGAACACCAATCATATCTGAGCTTTTATAAACTCTAAAATTTTTGTCACAATGAAAAAGTTGCTGCAATTCTTTACCAAACACAACATCAGAAGCTGCTATCGTCATTGCAGTAGGCCAACCAATAGCCAGTTCTTTAGCAAAAGTGGGGCCAGAAAAAATAGCTAAAGGAATTTTTTCCCCTAAAATCTCACGAGCAACTTCTTGTAAGAAACGTCCTGTACCATGTTCTAACCCCTTCGTTGCCCAAATAACACGTGAATGCTGATCCAAATAAGGCTGAATATTATACAAAACTTGATGAAAGACATGGCTTGGAACAGCAATTAATGTATTGTGACTTGCTGTTATTGCAGTTTCAAGTGAAGTTTCAAGTAATAAATTTTCAGGAAATCGTATATCGGGTAAATATGCTTGATTACAACGTTGTTCCTGTAATTCTTTGATATGTTGAGAATTATATCCCCAAAGTAAAACATTATGACCATTACGAGCAAGAGCAATTGCTAATGCAGTACCAAAAGAACCAGCACCAATAACGGTCATTGCAACGGTTTTCATTAAGTTTTCTGATTATTCTCTAAATTTTTGATTTTAATCGCATATTATTATTACCAATAACTTCAATGCTATCTTCTAATATAAATCCTGTAAATCTAAAAATGTTACTTTTTCGTAGCTTTCTCTAACATACCATAAAACTTGTTTCTCAAACCTTCTTTATTTGTACTGAACCATACAAATATAATTTTTGTATATTCTACCATAGCTATTTGTCTCAAAAATTAAAGCTTGACTAAATATTCCATGGACTTTCTCATTTAAAATAAAAGCATATTCAAAACCATGGTACTCATTCAACCGATATCTTGTACTTAGCCCTTTTTATATCCTACGAATCCCTGCAATGACACCTGTAAGAGCCGATACATGCCGCATCAGCTCCACAGATATTTCAAACAACTACTCTACAGGAGATTGCGTACTTGGTACTTTCTCCATTGGCACTTCTGAGCCAGGAATCTGATCTACAGGAGAATGCGTACTTGGTACATGCTCCATTGGCACCTCTGA
>NZ_JBHIQG010000081.1:0-8397 GCF_042196425.1 Bartonella sp. AD328YNZD
AAGTGGTATTATCCTCAAAATGATCCAACTTATAAACGTGTTGGTGAGGCATCATGGTATGGTTCAGACTTTCATGGACGATTAACAGCTAATGGTGAAATTTATGACATGAATCTTTTGACTGCCGCTCATCCTACAATGCCTTTACCTAGCTATGCTCGTGTTACTAATTTGAGAAATGGATCTTCAATCGTTGTTAGAGTGAATGATCGCGGACCTTTTATGAAAGACAGAATCATTGATTTATCAAGGCAAGCTGCGACAATACTTGGTTATGTCGATAAGGGAGTAGCAGATGTTAAGGTGGAATATATCGCTGAAGCACCCATTGGCTATTATGATGGTGCATATTTAATGGCCTCTTATACTCCAGGAAACGCCGTGTCATATTCATTAGCGTCGGAGAATGTTTCGAAAAAAAGAGAAACTGTTTTGTTAAAAGAGCAGCGCAATATAGGGAACAAAAAAGAATTAGCTAAAGCAGCTGCTGTTGAACAGGAACAACGTAATAAAACTGTTGCAGTTAAATTGCCGGAAATTGGTCCTATCATGGTTGATAAGCCGATGCCATTCGATCAAGTTGCTTCTATAAATAAGCTAAACAAAAAAACAAAGGTCAATTGGCTACAACTGTTTTAAGAAAAAATGCGTTGATTTTTTATCAATATAATTTTCTAGTAAAAAAGATAAGAACTTACGGATTTAGTGTAGGGGTTTCATCTTAAGGCGCGTTGTCCTTTTCAAAAAGCGTGGTTGGGTGCTATTATTATAAATTCAGTACGGGCCTTTCCACTCCATTGCTAGTATTTTCGTCGTTTTATGATATTGCTTGCTTAATAAAGCGTGTACTTTTCTTGCTGTAATAGCTTTTGCTAGATGAAGGTAGATTATTGTGTCAGTCTGTTTGTGTAATCTCTAAAACAACTGTACAATCGATTTGAGAAGAATAAAAAGCTTAACAAGTAAAAAAATATTTTCTTTTGATTCGGCCTTGCATCTTTCTAAAGTATCTACGGTAATATCCTATGAAAAGATTATGCATTATCTCATGCTTTTGTTTATCATGTTCTTTAATGGAGTAAGTTCCCTCACGAAAAACAGAGCGTCTCAAACAAAATACACTTACATTGCCAATTCATGGACTTATTTAAAAGAGATATATTTCAACACGCTACAAGCCTATTTTACGACAGCGCCTGTGAATGGCATAACTGTAACGCCTTTAGATATCACCATCTTCACACTTATGAAGATATAAACCGGCAACGTCATAGACTTTGCAAGCCCCAATGTTTTGTGCGATAATTCTTAACACTTGAGAGGTTGATAAGAAGTATTTTACTCTCTTTTTTAATAATTTTTATCCATATACGAACCCTGCTTATGACGCGTAAGCAAGTGATTTTATTGAATTTAATATGAGAGGAGGGGATGAGAGAATCTTACAGTATTTTGAATCAAATCCACGTTAAAAGATTATAATTTATCATAACAAATCAAAATACTATCAATAAAAATAGGAAAAAATATTTTGTCTCTCATACTTTAAAATTAAACTGAACCTACATGGAAGATAAAAAGCGTGTCATATTATTTTTTTCTAAAGCTAAATGAAAATAAAATCTTTTTGTGAGTTGTAAATAATTCCTCAATTTGCAGCAATCAAAAAGTTTTTTCCTATATAGTAAATTCTTTATGCTGATTTTTAGATGGGAGGAGCGGCTATGTATACAGTATTAAGGATCTTATTAATATTATGGGGAGTATTGGCATTTGATACATGGGGGAGAGCGCAAGATTTTCAAACTCCCGCATCCCAATTGTTATTACTCGATGATGATACAGAGACAGTACTCTATGAAAAACAAAGTGCTATTCCTTTTTTCCCTGCTTCATTAGTAAAATTGATGACAGCAGAAGTTGTATTTCATCAATTAAAAAAAGGATTATTAAAAAGTACGCAGAAATTTAAGGTCAGTGAAAATGCTTGGCGCAAGGGTGGAGCACCTTCTGGTACAACCACTATGTTTGCAAAGATAAAAACAGAAATCAGTGTTTATGATCTGTTGCGTGGTTTAATTATTGTCAATGGAAATGATGCTGCTATTATTCTTGCTGAAGGCATATCAGGAGATGAAGCTCATTTCGCAAAGTTGATGAATCAGCGCGCTAAAATGATTGGATTATCTCAGAGTCATTTTGTTAATGCAACAGGGCTTCCCGAAGAGGGACAATTTGTAACAGTGCGTGATATGATTATATTAGCACGTTACATTACTCAGGAATATCCAGATTATTATGCACTTTATCGTGAACCTCATTTTACGTGGAATAATATTTTTCAACGTAACAAAACCCCTCTTATTTCTAAGGAAATTGGTGTAGAAGGATTTGGTTTTGGCTACAGTAAAAAAGAAGGTTTTTCAATGGTTGCCACCATTTCTAAAAATCATCAACGTCTTTTTTTAGCAATCAATGGTTTGCAAGATAGAAAAAAATATACAAAAGAAATAGAACGCATTCTTCAATGGGGAATGACGGCATTTGATCTCAAAACGATTTTCACAAGAGAAGAAACGGTTGGTCGTGCTCCTGTTTATGGTGGTAAGCAAAATTTTGTTCCACTCATTGTTAAAACACCAATAAGTTTTATGCTTTCGAATGAAAAAAAAGTAAATGTTAAAGCAAAAATTAAATATCATGGTCCATTGAAAGCCCCCATCGTTTCTGGGCAATCAGTTGGCGTTATTCAAATTTTAGAAGATAAAAAGGTTCTTCTGGAAAAACCAGTTTTTGCCGGAATGAATGTTCAGGAAGGAAGTTTCTTTGCAAAAGTAAAAAATGCATTCTATGAAATCACAATTGGATGGTTACGGAAATATTTATAGTTACGCGCTAATAAGGTTAAGGTCATACGTGTCAGGTTATTTTATTACATTCGAAGGAGGGGAGGGAGTAGGAAAAACAGTACAGATTTCTTTGCTTGCTGAGTATCTCTCTCACAAAGGTTATGATGTTGTTACAACACGAGAACCAGGAGGAACGGCAGGAGCAGAAGCAATCCGACATATTTTATTGTCAGGGAAGATACAACAATATGGACCATTGATTGAAGCTGTTTTGTTTACAGCGGCACGTGTCGACCATGTTACTGAGGTTATCGCACCTTCTTTGCAAAAAGGTAAAATCGTTTTATGTGACCGCTTTATTGATTCTACACGCGTTTATCAAGGCCTCAATGATACCGTCAGTTCTTCTCTTCTTTCTGTTTTAGAGTGTATTGCGCTCAATGGTATTTTGCCTCATTTAACATTTTTATTAGATATGCCAGCAATGTGTGGTATGAAGCGTGCAAATTTGCGAAGAAAAAAAACAGAAAAAATTGATTATTTTGAAAAAGATCAGTTGGAAATTCAAGAACAAAGGCGTCAGGCTTTTCTTCAATTGGCCAAACGGGAACCCCATAGATTTCGAGTCATTGATGCCACTGGCTCAGTGGAAGCCATTGCTCATCAAATAAAAAATATTTGTCATCAGGTATTGTTGGAGCAGCTTTCATGAGTAATGTAAATACCTTACGCCAATATGATGATATTGATACAATTTTATCACCATCCCAGAACAATGTTCTCTTTGGTCATGAGGATGTTCGTCATTTTTTGACACAAATGCTTAAAGAAGAGCGTTTGCATCATGCATTATTATTTGAAGGAGAATATGGGATTGGAAAGGCTACATTAGCCTTTCATCTTGCTTGGAATATTTTAAGTTTTCAACAGAGTTCTTTCCTGAAACCCGATCCTTATTCTACCCCATGGCGCCAAATTACACAAGGAAGTCACCCTGGTCTTTTGTATATTTCACGTCGATTTGATGTGAAAACGCAAAAGTTTAAAACAGGAATACTCGTTGATGATATCCGTGATATTATGCATTTTTTAAGTCGAACATCGCAAGATAATGGATGGCGTATTGTTATTATTGATTCCGCAGATGATATGAATAGAAATGCAGCAAATGCAATTCTCAAAATACTTGAAGAACCACCTACAAAAACGTTATTTGTTATTATCGCACATTCTTCAGGAAAATTGCTTCCAACAATCCATTCACGGTGTCAAAAAATTTCTTTTCGTCCGTTGAATAACGATGAAATGAAAAAAGTTATTATACATATTTTCGCCGATCAGGATTTACCTGATGAAAAAACAATTGAAATGATTATTAAAAAATCTAAAGGAAGCCCTCGAAAAGCCGCTTTACTTATTTGCCATGGCGGTCTTGAAATTATTAAAACAATTGATGCTCTCCTAGAGAAACCTGTTTGTAACGCAACGATTGTACATACTCTTGCACAAACATTTTCATCTGCTTCTTCTACATTCCAATTTCAACAATTTTGTGATGAAATTCTTAATAAAATTCAAAAAAAAGCTATTATGCTCGTTGAAAAGGGAGACTTATTTCTCTCAAAAAAATATGCGGGAAAATGGCAGGAGATTCATCAAGAAATAGAGGAAATACAACTGTTTAATCTCGATAAAAAGCAGTTTGTTATTAACTTACTTTTTAAAGTTCATAAGATCATTCATGAGAATTAGTTTTTCCGTGACAATGCGATGAACAAACGTTATGTCATAATATCTTCTATTTATAGCGTTTTACAACGAGTATGACATGCGTGACACATATTACATAACAACTCCCATTTTTTATCCTAATGGTGCTCCACATATTGGACATGCTTATAGTGCCATTGCAAGCGATGTTTTAGCCCGCTTTCAACGGTTAAACGGGAAAAATGTATTTTTTCTTTCTGGTACAGATGAGCATGGTCTCAAGATGCAACAAACCGCAGCTGCATTAGGCATGACACCTCAGCAACTTGCAGATCGTAATAGTGCGGTATTTCAAAAAATGCTTGCAGTATTAAATTGTTCTAATGATGATTTTATCCGTACGACAGAAGAACGCCATTATCAAGCGTGTCAAGAAATTTGGAAAAAGATGGAAGCAAATGGTGATATTTATCTCGGCCGTTATACGGGGTGGTATTCGGTTCGCCAAGAAGCCTATTATGAAGAGAAAGATACGGAAGTTGGACAAGACAATATCCGTCGCGAGAAGGAATTAGGCTCTCCAGTTGAATGGAATGAAGAAGAAAGTTATTTTTTTAGGCTTTCTCGTTATGAAAAGGCTCTTCTTGAATATTATGAAAAACATCCTGATTTTATTGCTCCACTTGAGCGGCGAAATGAAATTATAAGTTTTATCAAATCGGGTTTAAAAGATATCTCTATTTCACGCACAAGTTTTAATTGGGGCGTTGCTGTTCCTGATAATCCAAAGCACGTAATGTATGTTTGGGTTGATGCACTTACAAATTATCTATCAGCAATTGGTTTTTTCAATGAAAATTCAACAAAACGTGATTTTTGGCCTGCAAATACGCATATTATTGGTAAGGATATTATTCGTTTCCATGCAGTCTATTGGCCAGCATTTTTAATGTCTGCTGGAATTGACTTGCCTAAGAATATTTTTGCACATGGTTTTTTACTTAATCGTGGTGCAAAAATGTCAAAATCTATTGGAAATGTCGTTGATCCTTTTGAAATGGTTGATCATTACGGTCTTGATCAGGTCCGTTATTTTCTTCTCCGTGAAGTGCCATTTGGACAAGATGGTAGTTATAGCCATGAGAGTTTAGTGAACCGTATTAATGCTGATCTTGCTAATGATCTTGGTAATTTGGCACAGCGCTCTTTATCTATGATTGCCAAAAATTGTAATGCACAAGTCCCAAAACCAACTTCATTCTTAGTTCAAGATAAACAGCTTTTAGAACAATCTCTTCAGGTGCTGGAAACTGTACATCAAGCAATGTCTTCTCATAGTATGCATTTAGCCCTTTCAGCTATTTTTTCAATTGTAGCAGATGCCAATCGCTATTTTGCCAACGAACAACCTTGGAGTTTACGTAAAAATGATCGAGATCGGTTTTCTACAGTTCTTTATATAACTGTAGAAATCTTGCGGCGAATAGGAATAATGCTTTTGCCTTTCATACCTCAATCAGCAGCAAAACTTCTTGATAGCCTTGCGATTGCTGAAGATGATCGGTTGTTGTATCATATAAGCCATGCGAAAATTCAAGAAGGACTTGATCTTCCACCACCAGAACCAATTTTTCCTCGTTATATCTTGAAGAAAGAAGATACTCATCATGTTGATTGATACACATTGTCATCTTGATTTTGAAGATTTTTCACAAGATTTGGATAATGTTATCCAACGGGCTTTAGATGCTAACGTTAAACGTATGATAACAATTTCAACCCATGTTCATAAGTTAGATAAGCTGTTAGCTATTGCGCAAAGCTATGATCAAGTCTTTTGTTCCGTTGGAACACACCCCAATCATGCGCATGAAGAACAAAATATTACAGCGGAAGAGCTTATACAGCTCTCGAATCATCCTAAAATTGTTGCGTTTGGGGAAGGGGGGCTTGATTATCATTATGATTACTCTACACCAGAAGAACAAAAGAAAGTTTTTCAAGAACATATCATCGCTTCTAGAGAAACACAGATTCCTCTTGTTATCCATTCACGCAATGCCGATATCGATATGGAAAAAATATTGCGCAAACAGATAAAAGAAGGAGCTTTTCCCTTTATCCTTCACTGTTATTCATCTGGAATGCAACTTGCTCGTGCTGGAATTGAGCTTGGTGGTTATATTTCTTTTTCAGGTATTCTTACTTTTAAAAACGCTCTTGAAATCCGTGAAATAGCAAAAATTGTGCCCCATGAACATTTGTTGGTGGAAACAGATGCACCATTTTTAGCACCTACCCCTCATCGGGGAAAAACAAATGAACCATCTTTTGTATGCTATACAGCAGCTGTTTTGGCTGAAACAATTGGTTTAAGCATTGAAGAAACAGCTCAAATAACAACCCGTAATGCTTTTCGTTTATTTAGCAAAATGAAATAAGGCAAAAGCTATGTGTGATCAATACCGATTTACAATATTAGGGTGTGGGCCTTCTCCAGGAGTGCCAAGACCTAATGGTGATTGGGGAATATGTGATCCGAATAATCCTAAAAATAAACGCTACAGAAGTTCTTTATTAGTTGAACGCATTAAACCATCAGGAAAAAAAACAACAATCGTTATTGATACGGGGCCGGATTTTCGCTCACAAATGATTGAAGCGCATGTGAACCATCTTGATGCTGCTCTTTACACGCATTCTCATGCAGATCATATCCACGGTATTGATGATTTACGCAGCTATGCACTTGCACAAAAATGTTTAATAGATATCTATGCTGACAGATTTACACTAGAACACCTCAAAAATGCTTTCGGATATTGTTTTCAAACACCAAAAGATTCATCTTATTCTCCTATTTTAAAAGAGCATCTTATCAATGAAGATAGCCAATTTATTATTCAAGGGGAGGGTGGAGCAATAAGCGTTAATACGCATTTACAACACCATGGAAATATTCATTCTTTAGGTTTCCGTATCGGAAATGTTGCCTATTGTACAGATGTTAGTGAGTTTCCTGAAAAAACATTATCAAAATTAATGGGTTTGGATGTTCTCATCATTGAAGCCCTTCAATTTAAATCTCACCCAAGTCATTTTTCTGTTGATCAAGCATTACAATGGATAAAATATTTAAAGCCAAAACAAGCAATACTCACACATATGGATAGATCGCTGGATTATAATGCAGTCGTAAATTACGTTCCATCCTCTGTAAAACCTGCGTATCAGGGCCTTACTTTCGAAACAACTGCATAAGTTTATTCATACAATATTTTACGTTAAATAAAGTTTTTTGAAGATTATCCTTTATTTTGTTTTATTTTTGACATAAATGTCACTTTTTTATGTTTAAAATGAGGTTTTTATGTATAAGAATTTTAAGCGGGGTGTATGTATTGCCGTTTTAGCAGTTTCCTTAACAGCATGTGGGGGGCGTTTAGAAAAAAATATTGCAACGACAACATTACATGATGGATCAATGAGTTGCACCGATATTCAACGGGAGTTTTTTGCTAATAAACGACAGATTAATGATACAATTAGAGAGCGTTCTACAGCAAGAAATAAAAATGTAGCTTTAGCAGCGGCAGGTGTTGTATTTTTACCTGCTCTGTTTTTTATGGATCCTAAATCCAGTGAAAGCAATGAAATTTCGGCTTTAAATAATCGTAATGCTGTTTTAAGTGATCTTGCACGTATAAAACGTTGTAAAATAGTACAGTAATTTTTTTTATTTATTATATGTAATTTTATTATCACTATTTTTGGTCTTTAAGGAATATACTTTAAAGACCAAATTTTATTTTAAAAGTAAATTGTATGATATAAATAT
>NZ_JBHIQG010000082.1:0-8374 GCF_042196425.1 Bartonella sp. AD328YNZD
ATGAAAACGGTAAACATAGCAGACTTAAAATCTGCCGGTCGAAGACCTTGCGGGTTCAAGTCCCGCCGTCCGCACCAAGTTATCTTAATCTCTCTTATTTTCCAATGAGTTATTAAAAATCAAAAAAAATTAAAGCACCTTCTACACCACCTTTCGTAACTTTATTATAACGCTATTAGACAGCACCGCGATGATGCTAAAATACGAATCATTGCTGCTTTTTGAGGTACCTTTTTAGCACTTTGACCTCCTCCTCATCTTTATAGGATGGAGAGGCAATTAGTATTGCTAATTTGGGATTGGCTTATACTCTTCATGACTCTTGTAAAACGACGCAAAAGCTCAGAAAAGAGATAGATGCAAAAGACAAAATAATAGATAAAGAAGCTAAAATAATACGTGCACAAAAAGATGTGATTCAAAAACAAGAAGAGTTAATTCGAAAATCAACTGCTTCTAAAATTATTTTTCCTCGAATGGCAATTAAAAATTTAGCCCAAAAGTAGTTTCAAGTACTTTCTCACAAACATTTTTTCAAGACAGGCAATCACAACACGCTCTATCATAGCGCACATATAAATACACAACAGCCTTAATGGGGGAAGATGATCATCAAATACACAAATCATTCTCTACCTTGATCTAGGTACCAAGACAGGCTGAGCGATTTCTCGTGTAGACAGCAGTATAACAAGTGGCACTTGTCAATTTTGAATCTTGTCGTTTTAAAGGCGATGGTATGCGCTATTTGCGTTTTCAGCAATGACTTACAAAAATGAAGATAACAACAGATAAAGGCAACTCTTCACAAGAAAAGATGATTAAAACGGTGTTGTGCAAAAGGGTAAAACCCAAAAGATGACACCGAAGCAAATGCTTTAGCAATTTTATATTTAGTTAAAGAAGGGAATGCGCATGTCTAATGCAATGCCATGGATAAGATTCCATTTGAATGACTGGATCAATGAGATAGATGGAATGACGTTGGAGCAAAGGTGAGTTTATATAACGCTTTTCATTCGCATGTATGACAAAAAGCACCAATTAAAGAAGACTTTGAAACGCTTGTACGCACTGAAATTGCTCGCAAAAAAGTTTGCAACTCTTGTCGAACACTTAATAAGAAATGATAAACTTATTGAGAAAGATAATGGTTTGTCGAATACGCGCGTTGAAGAAGAGCTAAAAGATTTTACTGATAAAAAAAGTGCACATATCGCAAATTCATAATGAGGCTGGAAAAAAGTGCACAATAAAAAACGCTATAAAAAACATTGTAATGATCTTGCTGAAGCAAACGCTAAGCAAAATCAAGCTATAAAGAACCAGAATAAGAATATATATATAATATACTAAAACCAATCATTTTAGTAAAAAAACTGGTTCTGAAAATTTAGAAACAAACGAACAAGTTGACGAACCAACAAAGGTTGCTGCTGTTGAGACCACATCAGAGCAAATCGAAACGGGTATAGAAAACCAACCTTCCATTCACGAGCAAAAAAACATTCCGAAAAAAGCTAAACGGGTTAGAAATGACAGTGACTGTCGTATCCCTGATAATTTTGCAATCGATGAGGAATTGCCTCCAGAGCGTGTCAAAGTCGAAATGACAAAATTTCGAGATTATTGGAAAGCAACATGATGCAATTGGGTGTGAAAAGCTATCAAGGATTTAGAGAACGGAAAAAACTATGGAAATCACTCTCAAAGGCAAAAAAGTGTAGATGAACGCATCTCAGACAGCATCCTTGATATCAGGCCTCGAGGTCACTTTGAAACACATTCACGAGATGATAGCTCCGCAGTTTCCTTTAGTTTTGAAAAATGGCAAGCATTGACACAACAGAAGGAAGCAATTGCCTTAGAAGCATGTGATCAATTTCACGAATTGTTTTAAATAAAAGCGAACAAAGAGGACATAGCCAAGGAAATTCGGATGCTTTCGTGTGGTTTAAAATTTCGCAACAGGCCGATCATGAAGGTATAGCGCTTACCTATGGAGAATGATTTTGGAAAGTGTTTCTACGTAGTCACTGATAAAAATGGTTAAACGGATTTTATGCGATGAGGTAGAAGATTTATCAGATACGTTTTTTCCAAGCACTCGTGAGTTAGTAAGATTATGCCGTGATTTGGAAAATAGTCTTTTGGCAAAAGCCAATCTTGTACACAAGGCTGTTTTGAACACCCATGAAAAAAAGCTGAAAAAAGGCAATGAGAGAGAATTCAAGACCACTCACGTTGGTTGAAAAGCAAGTGAAAAACATTTCAGGTTAGCAAACTAGAGAAAATTGCTGATCGTTTTGTGATTGGATGTGCATTTAAATCGACAAAATGGCACCGTACAGAGCGATTTAAAGATTTTATGATAAAAAAACCTATCATATAAAACGCTCTGTACGGTCAAATTTGAGGCAAATAGACAAATTTGTAAAATTAGGATTAAAGCATGTTCATTTTAAAACATCTACTCTTAAAAAACCGTAAACAAGCCCATGCGAAAGAGGTTTGTTGCAACGGCAGTGGGTATGCCCCATGGGGGATTGGACAGAGGAGTATTTTTACAACCTCTACGAATATGGAGACGGCACAAGAGGATGTGAAAAGTTTGATGGTGGTCAGTATTACAAAACACCTAAGAATGCGGATTTTAGTACCAAAGCGCAAGTAAAAGCATGGTTTACGGTGGTGATATTCCGAAATGCACTTCTTAAACATTTACACAAAAGCATAAGAAGCTATTGAATCATGAGCTTTATGTTATATTTTTATATAATATTAGAGAGGGCGTTTTATGCACAACAAAATTACGTAAAGTTGGAGGATCCGTTATGCTCTCTATACCTCCTGCATTGTTTGATGTTCTTCATCTTACTGAAAATATGCAAGTGGGTTTGGCTATTGATAATGGACAAATCGCAAAATTACACTCTTGAAGAATTGTTAGCCCAATGTAATCCTTCGGACGATTTTGCGGATAAAGATGTAGAGTGGTTTGATGCAAAGCCTGTTGACAGAGAGCTCTTGTAATGAAGCGGGGTGAAATTTGGTTTGTATCGCTTGACCCAACCTCTGTCTATGAGAAAAAGGAACGCGTCCTGTACTGATTATGTCATTTGCTAGAACAGCAGGCTTTGCTGTTTCATTGGTGGGAACAGGGCTGCATACAACAGGTGTGATACGCTGCGACCAGCCGCGTGCTTTAGATATAGTAACGCGTAATGGGCGAAGTCTTAGCAAAGTTATCAACATTTCTTACTTGAATTTTTTCTACAACTTTTAATGTTTAAAAACACCAACTTTAGGTAAAAAGTAAAAAAGCATAAGATCATGATTTTTTCTGTTGACAATCAGCTAATCAATTTTTCACAGAATAAAAATCAATATTTGACTAATGATGTCATTAATTATGACTCAAAAGGAGCCATAATGAAAGCTGTCATCACTAAGCCAATGTGTGTTGTTGGCAACAATAAAAGCACTGTTCGTTTTGAAGTTTCAACTCCCAATAATCCATTTGTTGAGCTTTCTAATCAAGTCTATGCTCGTCTCAAGCGTGCAAATGCTGCTAAACCCTTTGTTGATGTTAAAACAAAAATAAAGCCCGACAAGGGAGTTGAACAAATTAAGCAAATAGAACAAGAAGCCGTACAAACATCAACGAAATCAGTGACTAAAAAAACCTCTCTCGAAAAACCAAAAGCATCTAAGGTCTCTCAATCATCAACACCTACTCTTAAAAAGGCTTAGACGTTGAAGTTAATCATCTACCAAAAATAGTATCTTCAACAGGCAAAAGATACCTTCACAAGCCTTCAAGCACCACGCCTTAATTGGGCTCTGCGTAATGCTCTAAACACCTCAGCAAAACAAGTTGAACGCTTTACTGAAAAGCAAGTTACCGACATCTCATCAGCTCAAACAAAGCGTATCAGAAAAGGTGTTTATATTAAAGAAAAAGTGACAGCAAGGTTTCTTGAGACAGGTATCATTGGTTCTGGAACACCAATACCTCTTAAATTTTTTAAAGCAAAAGAAACAAAACGCGGCGTAATTTACACACTGTTTGGAAAGAAAGAAATCTTACCCCATGGTTTTATCAAGGGAGGCAGTTTTCCAAAGCGTGTTGATTTGAAAATGGGAGGGAATGTGTTTCAAAGAGATGACGGAGATCAATTCCCTATTGCAAAACAAGAGGGCCCCTCAACTTCTGAGGTCATGTCAAAGCCAGAGATTGCAAGTGCTATTGTAAAAAAAGCCAATGAGAGATTAATTGCCAATATACAGAACAAACTTGCTCATCATGAATACGCTGCCAACAAGAAAAGCTAGATTATGTTCTTAAACTTTATCTATATATTCCATATCCTTATGAGTTTATGCATTACACACTTTGATTACAATTTTAAAAACAGATTATCACTTATGCTTTGTTCTTCCATAAAAAATCAATGCAAAAGGTACTTCCCAGCGGGTTGGCTTCGTTGCAGGGCAGACTAGTGCGAATTATCGCTAGCGACAGAATTTTCAATTTTACTGTACGTTGTACACTTAACTTATTGATAAATAACAATTTTTATTATGTACACTGTACAGTATGTGAAACGTTTTCTTAGCAAGAAGTAATTTTTGTTGCTGGACAATTCTATAGTAATAGGTATTTTCGAATCAGGTGCCTCAAAAACACCTCAAAACAACTAGCGGATTAGTTGCCGAAATAACTAATCTTCCGCAATTTAAAAGCTTTAACTCATTGTATGCTACATGCATATAATAGCTTTTTCAGGTGTTGTTATACCATATAACACCCTTCGGGGAAAGGCGTAACGACAGACTAGATTGCCGTGTTTCTTAATGCCCAGCACTCTTTTAGAATGTCATTAAGGAACGTCTAACATCTAAGAATTCTTTATGAATACCATTATTAAAATTACTGAATTATGTGGCAAAAGGCATGACAATATTATGCGTGACACCAAGAAAACGCTTGAAGAACTTAACGCCCTCAAATTTGAGGAGGTTGATTTTTGTGGGCACTACCTTGATAACAAAGGTGAAAGCCGCCCTTGTTATAACCTGCCAATGCGTGAATGCTTAATTCTTGTTTCTAGTTACAGCACTGCCTTACGAGCAAAGATAATTGACCGTTGGAAAGACAAGTAGCTATTCCACAAATTGATTACTCCAAACCCGAATATTACTTGGCGCCTTAAATCATCTACAAAATCAAATTAAGCAGAAAAACTATGTTATTTCAGAATTAGCACCAAAAGCAAAAGCTTTAGAAGGCTTAAAACGCTCTGATGATTTGTTTGATTTGATTGAAGCCGCGAAGATGTTGGAGATAAGACCAAAGGATTTAACAGATTACTTGCGTAAAAATGATTGGGTGTATCGACGTGCTCCAAGTGGTCCATTGTTATCTTTAATCAGGATAAAATCAAAAAAGGATTCATGGAGTGTTCTGCCATCACCATTCAAAAACCGGATGGAACAGAAAAGGTGCTGCCTTCAACAAAAATCACACCTAAAGGATTGGCGGCATGTTTGAGAGAACAAGTCCACGGAGGTGTGCAATGAAGGTAGATTCTAACTTCTTATGCGGTTTATGGATGGCTTTATCTCAATTTTCTAGACATGAAAATATGAATGATAAGATTGTACTGCTCTGGTTGACATCATGAGTTTAGTAGAAAAAGCTTTGATTTTAAAACTTCAAGATGAAGTGCCAATCCTTCTTTCGATATCTTTCTCATCTGACGCTCCATAAAAAAAGCCCCACAAAAGTGGGGCTGGATAAAATGATGTTCTAATCAATCTCGCACTAATTATAATAAAATGGATCGCTACATCCACGGGCGCCTATTTTTTCATCTTCTACATAACGAGAATGCGCAAAATTCCGTACAAGATGATCATTGTTAGAGCCACCAGTCAAATCGCCTCCTCCCAACATAACATTTATGTCTACACGTAAACTGCTTCCTTGCTCCCCTGTATGCCATTTAGTCACTGGATAACAACCAGACAAATATTGCCAAACATAACCGCAACCATCCTCACAACCGATATGCGAAATCATCCGTCTATTGTTTGTATCAACGTGTCCTCCAGACGTCTTAGGAGAAGGCGTTTGATTGCCGACAATACTGGTTGCTTGATTACTTCCATACATGCATGGCGAAAACTCATCACTTGTCAAATTAACAGACCAAAAATCAGAGGCATGATTCGCATAGCTACGATTGGTCGTAATCGGAACACCATATGCCGACTTTGCATTTACACCTGTCCCTGATTGAAGATAAATATCAACCCAAATATTATGCCACGGATTGTAAACTATTCCCTCTGGGTCACTATGCGGGCGGTGATTTAAACACCAAACAGAATTGGGCAAAATATCCCCTGCTTAATAACCCGATAAGAGATGACCTTCGATCTCACCAACATTCGCACATAGCGTATGAAATCCACTAATCTTTTTAGAATTATCCTCTGTATAGCCATCAGGAGCCGTCAGATTTTGCGAAAGGTCAAAGGATAGCTCATTCGTCTGATCTTTTAGGAAGAGATATGTATAATAAAATCCTTTCCTGCTTCAAGATCTTCGTCAAAAGTCATCCTTCCATGCCCTGGAATGCGGTAAAAGAGGTACCTACCCCCACATTCTCACCACCATGATAAAAGCGAAAACATGCCCCTTCATTGATCACAAGACCTTTTCTATTTTTCGGATCGGCTTCCAGAATTCTGTCAGGTTGATGAAAACGCACATCCTCTAAAAAATTAGTGGAAAGAGAACCTACATTACCTTGAAGTTCAGAAAGACTGTCACTGTTCCTCTGAGCCTTCTCTTGAACTTCTGTCAATGCACTCTTCGCTTCTTCCGCTAACACTTTTGCCTCAGAGGCGGCTGTATTCGCAGAATTTGTCGTTGCTGTCACCGTGTCTAATGAACTCCTGACCTCTCCAAGCCCTTGCTTCGTCGTATCAGCTTTTTCTTTTGCTTGCTCCGCAACACTCTTCGCTTCTTCCGCTGTTGTCTTCGCAGTCTCAGCTACTTCCTTGGCTTCTACAACCAAAGGTTCTACCTTATCCGCCTTAACCTGCGCTACTTCACAAATGATCAGATCAAATTCTGATAAACCGTATTTCTTTTAAGCATCCGAAATCACTTGGATTGATTGGTAAGTAGCAAACACCACAGTCATTGCATTTACTAATACTTTATTTTCTTTTTTCAAAGCTTTTAAGCATCAGTTGGTAGCTGATAGAGCGAGATCTGAGACATCGAGTTCGGCAGCAGCATCTTTGTTTTACGACACTTGCCAACTTATGTATCAGAATACACCACAAAGGAATGAAACGGTACTTCTGTATAGCGTGTCCATTCTCTTATTGTTTGTGACATCAAAGCCAGAAAAGGCACGAAAAACAAAACACGCTCTCCAGTTTCGGCTATTTGTTGTGCTATCTTAAAGCTGGTAAAAATCTTCTCCGTTCCACATACCATAATAAGTTTGCCACGGTCTGCTTCTTTTAAACCCTCATAGACTTTCTCATACTTTTGGATTTGTTGAAAAGTTATCCCTAATTGGTGCCCTAATTGCTTTTACGACATTCCCAGCATTTTTCTTTAAAAGCGAATTTTTTGCCTATAGAAATGCCGTTAAAATGTAGCTTTTTCTTTTCACTCTTAAGCTCCCCCCGCTGGGTGCGAGCACCCTCGCATTAGTATTCCGAGAGCCTGAAAGTATTGAACACGAAACAGATCTTTTCTTTTAGTGCTCATAGCACCTAGATATAGAAAAATATCCCATAATTCCGAGACACCAACAGAGTAGGCCATTTTTATGATCAAACTTTAGGGCTTTCAGACTCTACTGATCGCTGCGTAGATGAGTAAAATCACTCTTTAAGTAATAAAGTAATTTCAGGAAATTGGCAATCAAAATTAAAGTAATCTCAAAGACTATAAGATTGGGCACTCTTCAAAAGAGGATAATGCGAAGGGCTGTCATCGTAGTTAGTCATCACCCCACACAATGCTTCTTTTCCAGAAAACGCAAAACGCGATATAAGAAAAAATGTTGTTTGCAAAATTTTCTCTTGCCTATACAAAGAGAAAATAAAAAATTTGGAGGGCTCCCATGATAAATGACATCTACTGTGTTGGATACAATTATGTTGAACATGTTCATGAACTAGGCAATATTGTTGAAGATGAACCCGTTATCTTTAGCAAGCCAAAAAGTTCACTCGTTTTAGGCAATGAAATTTATCTTCCTAACTTTTCTAAAGAAATCCATTTTGAAACTGAAATTGTGCTCAGAATCTCAAAGGACACTTTCATGGTCACAGAGAAAGA
>NZ_JBHIQG010000083.1:0-8262 GCF_042196425.1 Bartonella sp. AD328YNZD
GCTGAAATCATAACAGATGAAGGCTTTTCTATTGGAAGAAATCAAATCGAACTTAATCATCCAATAAAAATGATCGGTCTTCACACTATCACTCTTAGTTTACATCCAGAAGTTCAAATTTCTGTGATTATTAACGTTGCGCGTTCTACCAGTGAAGCACAACGCCAAGCAGAAGGTGAAACTCTCACTTCGGCTAAAGAAATATATAATATTCAAGAAGAATTATTAGAAGAAAGTCAGGAAGAATTATTGGCAGAAGAAATTAATGACAACGATATAAACAGTTCTCATCAAGAAGCTTAATTGCTATTTTTTCTTTCTGTTTTATATTTTTTATTCCATTTTAAATATCGCTCATAAAATACTCACACTTTAAAAGTGAGTATTTTATGGCTATCGTACATAAAGAACCTAATTTTTATGAAAGAATTAGAAATATACTATTTAAAAATTACATGCCGAGAATGATAATATCACTAAGAGGAAATGTCTTTTGTTTTCCAGCATATAAAACAAAAATAATTCTACTTAAACAGATATTGGAATTTTAAGGTTAAGTAACTTAAAAATACTTAAATTTAGAGTAGAAAAACTTCCACTTTAAAATCACATATTATAAAATAAAATAGATAGACATTATATAAATAATACACAAATGATAAATGAGGAACGAAAGAGAGTTTTAAAAAATTATATAATTTTAACTTAAAATGAAGATTTGTAGCTCTATTCTTTTAATTATACGATTTTCAATTTATCACCTAAAGTAGCTAGACTTAGAATTTTAGTGGAAAAATATTATGGAAGAAACTAACGTTGTTAATGTCAGCTCTTCAAAGAAAGAGGATTCTCCTTCTTTTCGGCAACTTCCGCATAATATTGAAGCTGAACAGGCATTGCTTGGTGCCATCTTTATCAACAATGATTCTCTTGACCGCGTTTCAGATTTTCTAAAACCAGAACATTTTTTTGAACCATTGCATCAAAAAATTTATCATGTTTTATCTCACCTTATTAAAATAGGAAAACGTGTAGATCCAGTTACAATCAAACCCTATATCCAAATGGAAGAGAAAATTGGAGATATTACTGTATACCAATATGTTGTTCGCTTAGCCACAGAGGCAGTCACTATTATTAACGCTGAAGATTATGGACGCGTCATTTACGATCTCTTTATCCGACGATCTTTGATTAACCTTGGAACTCAAGTTGTCAATACAGCCTTTGATGCTCCTGTAGAACTCACGCCTACCCAACAAATTGAAACTGTTGAAAATCAGTTATTTGAGCTAGCAGAAAAAGGGAAATATGGAGGTGGATTTGAAAATTTTAATGAGGCCATTAAAAAAGCTATCGATATGGCAAGTGCTGCGAAAAAGCGCTCTTCACAATTATCAGGGATAGCCACCCATATTAAAACACTTGATGAAAAAATGGGAGGATTACAAGCATCTGACTTAATTATCCTTGCGGGCCGCCCTGGTATGGGTAAAACCTCACTGGCTACCAATATTGCCTTTAATATTGCTAATGCTTATAATCGTAATGCCAATATCCAAGAAAATGAAGGCGGCATTGTGGGATTCTTCTCACTTGAGATGTCATCCGAACAGCTTGCAACCCGTATTATTTCTGAACAAACAGAAGTCTCTTCTTCTGATATTCGGCGTGGTAATATTTCAGATGAACAATTTTCAAAAATTATTCGTGCGGTGAACCAACTACAAAAGGCACCCCTTTATATTGATCAAACTGGTGGAATATCAATTACGCAATTAGCCGCTCGTGCGCGGCGTCTCAAGCGGCAACATGGTTTAGATATCTTGTTTATTGACTATATCCAACTCATGACAAGCAGTTCAAAGCGTTCATCAGAAAATCGTGTTCAAGAGATCACAGAAATTACCACAGGATTAAAAGCATTAGCGAAAGAATTGAATATTCCTATTATCGCTCTCTCTCAACTTTCACGTCAAGTAGAAAATAGAACAGATAAACGCCCACAGCTTTCAGATTTACGTGAATCTGGTTCAATTGAGCAAGATGCCGACATCGTTCTGTTTGTCTATCGCGAAGAATATTATCTCAAAAATGAAGAACCAAAACTAGGTAGCTTGGAACATACGAAATGGCAAGAAATAATGGATAAAGCTTTTGGAAAAGCTGACGTTATTATTGCAAAACAGCGCCATGGGCCGACAGGAATCGTGCCCCTTGCCTTTCAATCTGATTTCACACGCTTTAGTGATCTGGCCGATAGCAATTACCTTCCAGAGCAAATTGGTTAAATCGACATGGCGCGTAATCGTATTCAATTTATCTGTCAAAATTGCAGAACCATCCATTCTCGTTGGGCAGGAAAATGGATGATTTTGGCCGTCATTATTTGCTATCTAAAAAGCTCTTGAACAATATTAATCTTAATAATATGAGAAGATAATACATCTTTTTAGCGTTGCAAGTAAGATACATATATCCAAAATCTATAGCTAATCTAAATCTTTCTATATTGTTCCTTCTTTAAAAAAACTCCTTCTCACAAGACACTCATTTTCTTGTTTTTAAATTCAAAAATAATTGCTGATGTTGTGCAAGACTGGCTATTATGTAAAATATCAGAAAATTTCCTCTTTATAGGACAATCTCTAACCTTTTAACAAAAATATTTTCTAATCTATCTGAAAAATTACCCTAATTACCGCAATATAAAAAACAAGCAGTGTTTTAAATACTACAGCACAGAGAAAATTCTATAACATGCAAAATATTCTTGATATAAAATTGTATAAAAACTGATATATAACAAAAGG
Organism: Bartonella sp. AD328YNZD; assembly: GCF_042196425.1. NCBI lineage: Bacteria > Pseudomonadati > Pseudomonadota > Alphaproteobacteria > Hyphomicrobiales > Bartonellaceae > Bartonella > Bartonella sp. AD328YNZD. The sequence goes on from NZ_JBHIQG010000083.1 coordinate 2,814, forward strand.
AAAATGTGTAATTATGCTAGAAAAAAAAGAAGACTGCGATAGTGGATTTGACAGTCTTGATGAAGCTATTAAAAGAGTTATTGATATAGCAGGTGCTACAAAAAAGCGCTCTTCGCAAATATCAGGGATAGCGACTCATATTCAAACACTTGATGAAAAAATAGGAGGATTACAACCATCCGATTTAATTATCCTTGCAGGGCGCCCTGGTATGGGTAAAACTTCACTTGCTACCAATATTGCCTTTAATATTGCCAATGCTTATAATCATAATGGTAATATCCAAGAAAATGAAGGCAGCGTTGTAGGATTCTTCTCACTTGAAATGTCCTCAGAGCAGCTTGCAACACGTATTATTTCTGAACAAACGGAAGTCTCTTCTTCTGATATTCGACGTGGTCATATTTCAGATGAACAATTTTCAAAAATTATTCGTACGGTAAATCAGCTCCAAAAGGCACCCCTTTATATTGATCAAACTGGAGGAATATCAGTTTCACAACTGGCTGCCCGTGCTCGGCGTCTCAAGCAAAAACATGGTTTGGATGTCTTAATTATTGATTATATCCAACTCATGACAAGTGATTTAAAATACACATCTGAATATCGTATTCAAGAAATCACTGCAGAATTAAAAGCCTTAGCTAAAGAATTAAATATCCCTATTATTGCTCTTTCACAACTTTCACATCAAGTTGAAAACAGAACAGATAAACGCCCAAAACTTTTAGATTTAGGTGGATTTGGTTCTATTGAGCAAGATGCCGACATCGTTTTATTTGTCTATCGTGAAGAATATTACCTCAAAAATGAAGAACCAAAGTTCGGTAGCCTTGAACATATGAAATGGCTAGAAATAATGGACAAAGCTTTTGGAAAAGCTGATGTTATTATTGCAAAACATCGCCATGGGCCGACAGGAATCGTTCCCCTTGCCTTTCAATCTGACTTCACACGCTTTAGTGATTTGGCTGATAGCAATTATCTTCCAGAGCAAATTGGCTAAACCACCATGGCACGCAACCGTATTCAATTTATCTGTCAAAATTGCGGAACCATCCATTCTCGTTGGGCAGGGAAATGTAGCGCCTGTGGAGAATGGAATTCTCTTGTTGAAGAAAATATAAATGGCGGCATAGGAAGTGGTCCTAAGCAGAATACGTGTAAAGGACGCATCGTTGCCCTTACATCTCTTTCTGGAGATATCCAAGATGCTCCACGTATTCATTCTGGTATTGCGGAACTTGATCGTGTTACCGGTGGGGGCTTTGTCCGTGGATCAGCACTTCTTGTTGGTGGTGATCCTGGTATTGGAAAATCAACATTGCTGACACAAACAGCTGCTGCTTTATCCCGCAAAGGACATCATGTCATCTATGTCTCAGGTGAAGAGGCTATTGCGCAAATTTGTCTGCGTGCACAGAGGCTTGGAGCGAACAATACAGAAGTAAAACTTGCCGCTGAAACCAATGTAGAAGATATTCTGGCAACCTTAAGCGAACATAAAAACCTTGATATGGTGATTATCGATTCGATTCAAACTCTATGGTCAGATACAGCAGATTCAGCACCTGGCACTGTCACACAAGTACGTATTGGCGCTCAAGCAATGATCCGCTTTGCCAAGAAAACAGGAGCTGCTGTTGTTCTTGTTGGTCATGTTACAAAAGATGGGCAAATTGCTGGTCCTAGAGTCGTTGAACATATGGTTGATGGCGTTCTCTATTTTGAGGGTGAAGGTGGACATCATTATCGCATTCTTAGAACTGTAAAAAATCGCTTCGGGCCAACAGATGAAATTGGTGTCTTTGAAATGTCTGATAAAGGATTACGCGAAGTGATAAATCCATCCGAATTGTTCTTAGGAGAACGTAATGAAAAAGCACCAGGCGCTGCTGTTTTCGCCGGCATGGAAGGAACACGCCCAATATTAGTAGAAATTCAAGCGCTTGTTGCTCCTTCTTCCCTTGGGACACCAAGACGTGCAGTTGTCGGATGGGATGGAAATCGTCTTTCTATGATTCTTGCCGTTTTAGAAGCCCATTGTGGCATTCGTTTTGGACAGCATGATGTCTATCTGAACGTGGCAGGTGGATATCGCATATCAGAACCCGCTGCTGATTTAGCTGTAGCCGCTGCTTTGGTATCCTCTCTTGCCAATATTCCTTTGCCAACAAATTATGTATATTTTGGTGAAGTCAGTCTTTCAGGAGCTACCCGCGCTGTTGCACATTCAGCACAACGCATCAATGAAGCAAAAAAACTCGGCTTTCAGGGAGCCTTTCACCCCACAACAACAACCGAAATGATGAATTCGCTCAACTTTCAACAAAAAACTTTCTCCGACCTTCCCGAACTCGTTGCTACTCTTACTGTAAGTAAAAAATGATCTGTACCACAGATATGATAATATAGAAAAAACTCTATAAAATACAAAAGATCCTTGCTATAAGAACAAAAAATGGCATAACAAAAAATATATTTGCACACAGACTTAAAAGAACACAACTTTATGTATAAGGAACAAACAAATGATCATAACAATCCTTGATGGAATTGTCGTAGTAATCATCCTGTTGTCCGCTTTTCTTGCTATGCTTCGAGGATTTTCACGTGAAGTGTTATCGTTGATTTCTTGGGCAGTTGCAGCTGTTACAACACTGTTTTTATTCAAACCTGTCTTACCTTTCTTTGAACAATATCTCTCTAATAAAATGATTGCATTGATCACAACATTGGTCACAATTTTTATTATTGTTCTCATTATTACTTCAATTATTACAATGAAGATCTCTGATTTTATTATTGATAGTCGAATTGGTATTCTTGACCGTGCTATTGGTTTTATTTTTGGAGCACTTCGTGGTTTACTTATCATGGTCATCGGTATGTTGCTGATTAATGCACTGATTAAACCCGATCTTCAAGCGAATTGGTTAAAAAATGCAAAAACAAGACCTATTTTAGATTCATTGGGACAAAAAGTTTGGGAAATACTCCCCAAAGATATTGGATCTGTTCTCGAAAAGACGGAAAATTTGTTTAAAGACAGCAATAAACATACGTATGAGCAACACTCTCATGAAAAGATAATTTTCAAAAAATAGAGAATAGTTTTTCATGAGGAAAGAAAACTAAATGATGTAAAATGTGATATTAATGATTCCTCCATATCACAACTGAAAGAATATGATGATAAAAAGCGATGTTTTCTGTCAAGAATTTTCATTAGATGATGATACCCTTCATGAAGAATGTGGAGTTTTTGGTATTCTTGGGCATGAAGATGCCGCAACATTAACAGCTCTTGGACTCCACGCACTTCAGCATCGTGGGCAAGAAGCAGCTGGGATTGTTTCTTACCATAATAAAATATTTCATCAAGAAAAGCATTTAGGTCTTGTTGGCGATCACTATACAAACCCTGCAACACTTGCGCGCTTACCAGGAAATCGTGCTATTGGACATACCCGTTATTCAACAACTGGAGAAGTGGCATTACGCAATGTTCAACCCCTTTTTGCTGAATTGAAAGTTGGAGGTATTGCTATTGCGCATAATGGTAATCTTACCAATGGCCTCACATTACGCCGTGAACTCATCGCTTCTGGTGCTATCTGTCAATCAACGTCAGATTCAGAAGTTTTTCTCCATCTTATCGCCCGCTCACGTTATGAATCGTCCTCTGATCGTTTTGTTGATGCGATTCGGCAAGTAGAAGGTGGGTATGCTATGTTAGCGCTCACACGTACAAAGCTTATTGCGGCACGCGATCCAACAGGAATTAGACCTCTCGTGATGGGGGAACTTGATGGTAAGCCTATCTTTTGTTCTGAAACTTGTGCTCTTGATATTATTGGAGCAAAATATGTCCGTGATGTTAAAAATGGAGAAATCATCATATGTGAAATACAAAAAAATGGGGAAATTACGAAAAAAATTATAAAACCAGAAAATACAAAACCAGAAAAACTTTGCTTGTTTGAATATGTTTATTTTGCCCGTCCAGACTCAATCGTTGGAGGACGTAGTGTTTATACAACACGCAAAAATATGGGAATCCGTTTAGCACAGGAAGCCCCTTGTGAGGGTGATGTTGTGGTTCCTGTTCCTGATGGAGGAACGCCTGCCGCAATTGGCTATGCACAAGAAATTGGAATTCCCTTCGAGCTTGGTATTATTCGTAATCACTATGTTGGCCGCACTTTTATCGAACCAACACAACAAATTCGCGCTTTTGGCGTCAAGTTAAAACATTCGGCAAACCGTCCTGTGATTGAAGGAAAACGTGTTATTCTGGTTGATGACTCTATTGTCCGTGGAACAACATCCCTTAAAATTGTACGAATGCTTCGCGATGCAGGAGCAAAAGAAGTTCATATGCGCATTTCTAGCCCTATGATTTTTTATCCTGACTTTTATGGTATTGATACACCTAAAGCTGAAAACCTTTTAGCAAATCAATATCCAGATTTAAAATCTATGTGTGATTTTATTGGAGCGGATTCATTAGAATTTCTTTCAACGGATGGATTATATCTTGCTGTAGCAGGGGAAAAACGGAATAACGCCGATCCACAATTTACTGACCATTATTTTACTGGATATTATCCTACGCATCTGATTGATCAAGAAAATCTCTCCAAAATTCATCAATCATCTGTTCTAAAAACAAGAGATTAATGATGACAAAACGTGACTTTAGTCTCCATAGGCGTGTTGCACTTGTTACTGGCGCATCAAGAGGGATTGGCTATTATTTGGCACTCGAGCTTGCTGCACGCGGCGCTCATATTATTGCTCTTGCACGAACAGTCAGTGGACTTACTGAATTAGATAATCAAATCCGAAAAAAAGGGGCTCATGCAACCCTTGTTCCCCTTGACTTGCATCATATGGAAAACATCGATACCCTTGCTATCTCAATTGCCAAACGCTGGAAAAAACTTGATATTATCGTCGCAAACGCAGGAATTCTTGGAACACTCTCACCAATAGCACATATTGAAAACACAGTATTTGAAGATGTTTTTCAAATAAATCTTTTCAGCCAATGGCGCTTAATGAAAGCCGTTGAGCCTTTATTACGTGAATCTGACGCTGGACGAGCCATCCTGTTATCCTCAACCGTTGCGCATGCTGCGCGCCCTTTCTGGGGAGCTTATGCAGCCTCTAAAGCGGCTTTAGAGGTGATTGCCCGCTGTTGGGCAGAAGAACTCAAACAAACCCCTATTAAGATTAATTGTGTCAACCCTGGTGCCACACGCACTGCCATGCGCGCTGAAGCTATGCCCGGTGAAGATCCACAAACTCTCCCTTCACCACAAGAGATTGCAAAGAAGATAATCCATTTGTTATCACCTGATTTAAAAGAAACTGGAAAACTCTTTAATGTCCGTAAAAATCGGTTTGTAGATTATCATATACCTGATTGATCACATCTGAGAGG
>NZ_JBHIQG010000084.1:0-8249 GCF_042196425.1 Bartonella sp. AD328YNZD
GCAGGTCCTGTCGGAATGTTAGCTGCGCTGAGTCTTGCACATGAGGGGCTTTCTGTTTTTCTTGTTGGGCCCCCTGCTCATACAGATGAGTTACGAACAACTGCTCTTATGATGCCTGCAATACGCATGCTTCAAAAACTCAATATTTGGGATAATCTTCAAAAACATGCAGCTGCTTTATCGTCCATGAGAATTATAGATATAACTTCTAGAATTGTGCATGCTCCTACGGTACATTTTTCTTCTGCTGAAATTGGTGAAAAAGCTTTTGGCTATAATATACCTAATGTAAAATTAAACAGTGCTTTAGTCGATGCTGTTACACATACGCCTAATATTACAAGATTTGTTTCTGCAGCCAAATCTGTTCATCATACAAAAAACCATGTATGTATTACTCTTGCTGATTGTAGAGTCATTCAAACACCACTTGTTGTTGCCGCCGATGGGCGTCACTCTCTTACACGTGCCGCAGCAGGGATAAGTGTCAAACAGTGGAATTATCCACAAAAAGCACTTGTTCTCAACTTTTCTCATGAGTTTTCTCATCAAAATACATCAACTGAATTTCATACAGAACACGGTCCATTTACACAGGTTCCACTACCAGGACGAAGATCTAGTCTTGTATGGGTTGTTCATCCTTCCCTTGCTGAAGAATTATTGAATATAGAACCAAAAACAATTGCAAAAATGATCGAAAACAAAATGCAATCAATGCTTGGAAAGCTAAGCTTAGAAACATCAATTCAAGCATGGCCGCTTTTCGGACTTCTTTCTCATCATTTTGCTGCTAACCGAACAATTTTAGTCGGTGAAGCCGCTCATGTTTTCCCCCCTATTGGAGCACAGGGATTGAATTTAGGATTGCGTGATGTCCAAACTTTAATTGATATTTTACCCAATAAAATATCCAACTCTAACACTGAAATGATTGTTGCACATTATAACAAATGCCGCAAACCAGATATATTAATCCGAAGTGGAGCTGTTCATACACTGAACTCTGCTCTACTTTCTCATATGTTGCCTGTTCATATCATACGAAGCATTGGGCTTGGTTTGTTACATAGTTTCCCGCCATTACGTAATTTATTTATGCGCGAAGGAATGTATCCCGGTTATGGATTCAAGGAAATTATGCAAATATTTCCAACAAAATCATCTAAACAACTCTACTAAGCAATAATGGATAATAACGTAAAATAAAAAATAATAAATTGCATTTTTAATCATATCTATTACTGATGTAAAAATATATTTTTGTTCTTTCTAAGAATTAACAAATTATATTAAAATAATTAATTATATTTATTTAATTTATTTGTAATAATAATATGTATAATTAATATAACTATACATCTATTTTTTATTAAATAATTATTATATATATTAGTATATTGATATGAAATAAGAGAAAACTGAATTATATACTACAAATTAAATAATAAATATATCTTGCTAAATCATAGCTGTTAAATTTAGAACTATAAAGAAAATGAAAAATAAAAAACAGTTTTATTTAATCAATATATTTTCAAAACTTTTTATTGTTAATTATAATATTAAAAATAAAATCATCTTTGGAACCTGTTAGTAACACAGAGGTTAATGAAGTGTTGTTTCAACAAATGGTAATAAGATGACACTAAATAATTTTTTGAAATTAAGTACTTTTTTTATAATGATTGCATGTGTCTCGTTGATAGTCACGACTTCAATAAGTGAAGTTTTTCACCTTCCTTATTGTCAAGCCTTTACCTATAGCTCTACTCAAAAGGTCACTAAAATAGGTCAGAACTCATTTACTGCTTCACAAGTTAAAAATTGTCTTATGCAAAATGGTTTTGAGAATATTAAACGATTACGCTTAGATGACAATGGTATCTGGCGTGCTTTGGTAAAATTTAAAAAGTCCCATTTTTTCGTATCCGTTGACTATTCAGGAACAGTTAGCATTCAAAATGAGAGAAAAGAATATGATTGATTTTAAAATTTACAGCAACGTTTCTTTTTACAGCCGTAAGAAAAAAAAATTAAAAAAGTGCCGCCATTCTATTAAAGAATTTGCTTTTATTGGCGGTTTAAATGGTAGCCTATCAGGAGCAATCGCAGCAACTCTTGCAGCTTATGGTTATATTGCTCTTCCAGGATTTGGTCCAATTATTGCAATGGGTATAAGAGTAGCACTTTCTTCCGGAATAATAATAGGAGCACTGATAGGATCAGGAATGGGAGGGAGTGTCGGTATATGCTGTATTTTATGGGAAATTTATACGAATCATAATAATTCTTTCTCTTATAAATTTCATAATAAATAGAAACTCCTCGTCATTTTTTCTATGAAAAACAATTAAATCATCAACAAATTATATGTTATTTTTTTTGATGAAACGATCATCATATTATAAATGAAATAATAGCTAATTTACTAGAATTCCTTATTTAATTTCTCATTATATCTCAAAAAGTAGATTTTTTAAAAGCATCTCTTGAAGAAATGTAAGTGAGATATAATTATTCATCCATAAAGCTGTATTTTTTATAGATCAAAAAATAAAAATTATGTTCAGAAATATATAAACATATTTTAATTTATTTGCTCTTTATAAGAACTAATATTTCTATGTAAATTATTTTTCTTAAAGTTCAATTTAAGACACTTATATAAGATATAATTAGTATAGATTATTATTTATAGATAATAATCTATTTAAAGATAAGTATAAAGGTATTTTATGAAAAAAATATTATTATCATTATTGTTTTTTATGGCATTTTTAATTCATAAAAATTCTGCATTAGCACTATCAAAACAAATAAATATTTATAAATTAGAAAATAACAATTCCAAAAAGGCTATTGGTAGCATTAAAATTGAAGAAAACATACACGGTTTGATTTTTATCCCTAATTTATCTACTTTATCAGAAGGGATTCATGGTTTTCATGTACATGTAAATCCTTCATGTGATACAAAAGATGGCATAATAGGTGGAAGCGCGGGTGGACATTATGATCCAGAGCATACTGGGAAACACTTAGGACCCTATAATGTCAATGGTCATCTTGGTGATTTACCGGCACTTTATGTTGATAAGCAAGGAAATGCCGTAATGAGCGTTCTTGCTCCACGATTAAAAACAATCTCTGAAATTAAAGGGCGCTCTTTAGTCATTCATTTAGGGGCTGATAATCAATCAGATAAACCATTACCGCTTGGCGGAGGTGGAGCACGTTTAGCGTGCGGTATTATTGAAAAATAAATAGAATATTATGTTACACACACTCTCTTGAGCATAAGATATGATAGAAATTTATTTTTTAAATCCATTTCAAGAAATGAAATAAACTATGTGAATATTTTATAAAATTGATATTTCTTTTTAAATATTTAATGCAGAGAATAAAGAACTTAATAATAATCAGAACGAACAGAAATCGGAAACAAAGAAAGAGCAGAATAAATTTTCTGTAAGAAACTTCAGTATGAGGAGAAAATTTTTTCAATGCTTGATGTTATGTTAAACAGAAACAACAAAGTTTAATTTTACTTTCTACAATACAAAATATGTAATGAATTATAATCATTAAATCTAGTATCTAATGGGATCACATCTCTTGCACAAAATAGAACACTCCAAACAGAATTTCCACACGCCCCTTCCCTATCGCCTCTCTCGTGAGATGCACGAAAACAACCTTGATTGATTAACACCAATATAAGATAGTTTAAAATGATTGAATGCTATGATATTCAGACTTTTCATTTAAGTCAAAAATACCAATTATCATTATAAATCAATGTATTACCTAAATATAATCATCAAATAAAACCATGAAAGTAATTTTTTATCACTCTACAAAAAGAGCCTTTAAACAATAGAGCTTTTTTAATACTCCTCATGGATCCATATAATCCCAATCCAATGGACGCATTTCACCAGTTTGATAAAATTGACGAATGAGTTTAATATAATCAAAAAAGTCCTTGTTTTCTTTCACTAATCTATTAGCAGTATCCCAATCAATATCACTACGTTCTTTCGCTGGAATTATGATCTCACTCTCAGAGGCGTTTTCCTTGTCGAGTCTTATAAATCCAATTCCATGCAAGCTTGAAAGCATCCGAAGTTCTTTTAATGTATCAATACCTTCAATTTCACTCGCAACTAAATAGCTCAAATTAGCCCATGAAGAATTGCTAACTGTTTGAAAAAATGCTTTCCGTAAATTTGAACGATTAATGAGAATTTTAACTTCAAAAGACCAAAGCTTCGTCTTTTTATCAAAATATTGCAAAACACAGTCTTTGATTTCACGATTCCATTCCCTGCTTAAATCTTGTATCCCTACGAGATCCGGATAAAGCCATTTATTGCCGCCTGCACCATGTTTATTACGAGAACATTTCTCATTAATGCGCTTGCTGTAAACTGCAAGCTCTGACCATAAAAATTTAGATACTAATGGATAAAGATCACGCTCTTTAACAGAAGAATCTCTACTTTCTTCATTGTCCTCTACTGCATCAATTTCAGCGCTATCTGTTTGTTTAGTAAAATAATACTGCCGTGGTCGTCCTTCAGTGGTTTTAATTTCTGGATAACGCTTTTGTAGCTGAGGACGTTTTGCTCCTATTTCAGCGACAATTTGCTGAATAAGAGCTGCATCACTGTTAAGGGGAGTGATTATTGCGGTTGAACGCTTTTGTTTTTGGTGGCATTTTTCTGGATAATTCTCAAATATCCATTGAGCAATTTCTCGAGCTGTAAATTTTTTTGTCGGGTTTTTCTTTAAAAAATTAAAAACAGTGTTTGTTAAATTCAAAGTCATATGTAAAGTAGCCTACTTTTATCTTCTGGATATTCCATTATATTCAGATATTTCAAAAGAGAACACAACAAACTGTCTATTTTTTTTGAAAAAAGCTGTCTATAAAATTAAAATATTTTTTCTGAATTTGTGACTACAAATTCAAGGTTTTGTTTCATATAAAGAAAGTAAGCTTCTATTTTATCAAAAATCATAAATGGGCTGAAAATCCCCATAAAAAAGCATAATATTGTATAATTTCCCTATAAATTTTTCCTTTTACTTTAAGTTAGTTAGAAAAAAATAATAATTTCATGATTTAAGAATTAGCTCATATTCTTAAATTAATGGTGCAACAGGGAACAAAATTAAAAATAATATTCAAACATTTGATTATTTCTCGCATCGACCAGTTAAAAAACTTATGTTTTTTTAAAGCAAAAAGTTATGTGCTCTCAAGTATAGATTCTGAAATGGTAAATTCTGCACATAAACCTTCAAAACTACTATTTGCTTTAATAGCATCATGGGGAATAAGAACATAATACCATTTTTTACCACCGTAAGTAGCTGCATAATGCGTTGCATGACAACACCATTGAACTGCAGCTTGTTTCTTTTTTAAAACAATAGCGTTTTGTATTTCAGAAGCTTTTTTAGGTTCACAAAGATATTTGGCATCCTTCGTTTCTACAACAAAATCTGGTTCATAGGCTGATCCTTTATCATATTCTATCTTGAAAAAACCTCGAGCGGGTTTCATCCATTTCAATACTTTTGCATCGTCTTCTAATATTTGAGCAAATCGTAATTCCCCTTCTACTGAGTCAAACTTTTGCAAAGGGTAACAACATTTCCTAAAGCCGCTGAATATAAGTTTTTTAATGTCTCTTTTAATGGCAGGAATATTACGAAAATCAATAGGAGATGTTCCTTGCGGCAAAACATAATGGATAGGTGTTAAAGTTGTAAAACCTCGTGTAACTTTAATCTCATAATCTTTTTGTGTTTCCCATTGATGTTCTCTTAATTGCGCAACAATAAAAGTATTAATCTTATGCTGATAGTGAATTAATACGTTCTCAACAGCTATATCATTGGGTAAATAAGATTGAAAATGCTCTACCATCTGACAAGCCAATTTTCGTAATAATGGCGTATGGCTATCATAATCGATAAAATCATTATCAATAAAACCACGAATGATGTAATTTTCAAGATGAGGTTCTTTAATATATTTATCTTTAGAAGTGAGAAAAATGCTTTTATGGGTACGCAATTCTCGAATTAAAAGTTCTTTACTAACAGGTTGCAAATTTAAACTTTCTAGATTCTCCAAATCAAAATCAGAAAAACCATAAGTAACCTCACGCGAAGGAATGAGTACAATATTAGGAATATCTATGATCAGTTCTGGTAATTGTTTTGTCAGAATTGTAACCACTTTTGACACAAGAGACTTTTGTGCTAGCGGTATAATACTCATAATTTTATTATTCATTTTTTCTTGTATCGGTGCAGAACAAAGCATTTGAGAACTTGGTAAATTATCATTTTCTTTAATAATATCCCATGCGATAGCAGCAATTTCTTGTTCTTCAGAGGTTAATGTGGGTGAATCCGTATTACGTAACATGATACCGTGTAAATCAGATGTTCCATTTATATCGGAATGACGTGTTACTATCGTTTTTATAAATAAAGCTTCTGCTTGACTTGGAACTGTCACTATATCCGATTTTTCAGAGGATATATCACCCCCTGTTCCAATCTCAATATGCTTTTTTATAATTGAATTCGGATCGTTCGCACGATCAATAATATCTTGAAAACGATCATGCGCAATGATTGTTAAACGATCAATAGATTCTATGCCTGTTCTATGCCCATAAGGCAAACGCAATCCACGCCCAATTGTTTGTTCTGTTAAAATTTCTGAAGCCGATGCACGCAACGGTACGATAGTATAAAGATTGCTAACATCCCATCCCTCCTTTAATTTATTAACGTGAATAACAATTTCTGTTGGCTCATGAGGATTCTCAATCACAATGAGTTTTTGAATATTTTGATCTTCCTCTATATTTGACTGTTTTGTATGAATCTCTATAACTTTTCCCTTATAAGCTCCTGCAAAAAAATCATCTGATTCCAATAAATCACGCAATTTCTGTGCATGATTTGTATCTTGAGCGACAACTAAAATAAAAGGCTTAACAAATTTTTTGTTATAATCTTTGGCATAGGCAATTAAATCTGCTTTCACGTTTTCATGGGCATGAATTGCATCTTGTAATTTAATATGTTCTAATTGTTCAGATGTATAATTTTGAGGATGAAAGTCTTTACGTGTAGCAACAGCAGGCTCTTTTACAAAACCATCTCTCATAGCCTCTGCAAGTGAATAACTGTAAACAACATTTTTAAAATCTACAGGTTTTGCACCTATTGTTTTCGGTGTCGCTGTAAGTTCTATTCCTAAAACAGGTTTTAACTCATTAATTGCTGCTGCACCAGCAGACGCTCGATAACGATGCGCTTCATCCATTAACAAAACTAAATCAGGAAGATTTACGAGATAATCAAAATAACTTTCACCAATCGTTTCTTGTAAGCGTTTAATTCGCGGAATACTAGATTTTAGTGTGCCTTTTTTATTATCCGTTGTATTAATTTTAGAAATATTAAAAATATTGATAAAGGCCGTATCCCGATTTTCAAACAAACGTTTTTGTCCGTAATAGTGGTGTTCATCAGCGCGAATACCTTTACCACTTTCATAATCTTCACCTGTAATAATAATGGGTCTATTTGCAATGAATTCACTTATTCCACTGAAAACATACTTCGGACTTTGAGGACTAAAATCCTGTTTTAATTTTTCATAAATAGTCAAGTTTGGCGCTAAAACAAAAAAATGTCGGCTACGACCTGTTAAATAAAGATAGCTAATAAAAGCTCCCATAAGTCGCGTTTTTCCAACTCCCGTTGCTAAGGCAAAACAAAAAGAGGGAAAGCTTCGTTCAAAATCTTGTACAGAAGGATAGAGACTTTTTATTATTTCTAATTTCGAAACTAAATCAGCATTTTTAGAAAGCTCTATATTTTCTAAAATTTTCACCAAAATATTTAATGATTCACGTTGAGGATCACGCAACGATAAGCGAGCTGAAATCCTTTTTTCAACACTGTTCATAAAAAACTCCGCTTTTTATATATTATTCAAATAGATCTAATTCTTGTTGCGCAATATCTTTATCTTTGTCGCTTTCTTTTACCACAATCATTGGTTCAAGATTGGCTACATTTAAACTATAATCATCCCTTCCCCATTCGCATTTTTCCAATACTGCACGGGGGATTTTTGTAAGTGTAAGATTCTCAAAGGATGATGATTTTGTATCAAAGGCTGTACAACAAATCAGCAGGGTCCG
>NZ_JBHIQG010000085.1:0-8049 GCF_042196425.1 Bartonella sp. AD328YNZD
GACTTAATGATCCCGATATCAATAAGAGTTAGCCCTTTTTCAAGCATATAAAAGACAATAAAGGCACCTGTTAAAATTCTTATACCGTTAAATAAAAATCCAAATGCTAATATACTGGTCATGCATTCCCCCAATAACACCCAAAAAGGCACCATATACATCATTTTATATCAATATAAAAAGCTTATATTTCACGACAAATAGAGCAATAACCGCTATAAGGATCTCCAATCCTATCAATTTGATACCCCGAAAAATTCTGGGAAAATGCCTAAAAAATCAATAAACAATGTTCTTTCTATAATTTGACATTTGTCAAAATCCGCTAAATATTTCACTGTCTCAAAAGTAGCCCAAAAACCAGCAACAACATTTACGGATCTATTAAAGTATTCATATCATTTTGCTTAATAGTCTTAACACACTCAAGCTCATTAATATCCTTCATAAGCTTCTCATTCTAAAACAGGCATATCATCTGGTTTTACCTAAAATAATAAGCAACCAACAACAGTATTGACCATAGCTAAAGCAGCACACAACAGCACCCTCTTCACATTGAAGACAGCTTGTTTAAAAAAACGATACACCCTTTTTACTTCAACCTTATGCGATTTTTACCTCAACCTTGCCCAAAGCGTGTATGAATATAATCACTCAAAAGCGCTTCAAATTCTTCAGCAATGTGATCACCCCGCAAAGTTTTTACCTTTTGTCCCTCAATAAAAACAGGTGCCGCTGGACTTTCCCCCACTCCAGGCAAAGAGATTCCAATATCCGCATGTTTTGACTCCCCCGGTCCATTGACGATACATCCCATCACAGCCACCTTCAAACTTTCAACCCCAGGATATTTTTCACGCCAAACGGGCATATTTTTGTGTAAATCCGCTTCAATTTTTTGTGCCAATTGCTGAAATACTGTCGAGGTCGTGCGACCACATCCAGGACAAGCAGCAACAACAGGCAAAAATTGTCGAAACCCCATTACTTGCAAAAGTTCTTGTGCAACTTTGACTTCTCGTGTTCGATCACCACCAGGTTCAGGGGTTAATGAAATTCGTATCGTATCACCAATCCCTTGCTGTAATAAAATGCCCAAAGCCACCGAAGAAGCTACAACCCCCTTTGTTCCCATCCCTGCTTCTGTCAAACCCAAATGGAGTGCATAATCACAACGCTCTGCCAGGGCAATATAGACAGCAATAAGATCTTGGACATCACTCACTTTAGCAGAAAGAATAATTTTATCACGTCCCAATCCTAACTCTTCTGCTAAAGCAGCCGAAAGCAAAGCCGACTGAACAACAGTTTCCCGCATCACTTCAGCCACAGATAAGGGTTTTTCTTGCTGTGCATTTTCATCCATAAGCCGTGTTAACAACGCATTATCAAGAGAACCCCAATTCACACCAATGCGAATAGGTTTATGATACCGACAAGCAATCTCTATAATTTCCGCAAATTGGCGATCTTTTTTTGCACCAAAGCCAACATTTCCAGGATTGATGCGATATTTTGCAAGCGCCTCAGCACACGCAGGATGCTCTGATAAAAGCTTATGACCAATATAATGAAAATCCCCCACCAATGGGATAAAAAAACCTAACCTCTCCAATCGCTCCCGTATTTTTGGGACAGCAGCTGCTGCTTCATCGCGATCAACAGTAATCCGAACCAATTGAGATCCAGCTTGCCAAAGAGCAGAAACCTGCGCAACAGTTGCATCAACATCCGCTGTATCTGTATTGGTCATTGACTGGACAACAATCGGGCTCTCCCCCCCAACGATCACATCACCAACAGCAACACCAACAGACCGACGACGCTCAAGTGGTTTAGATAAAGGATAGGTCGTACTCATCAAGTCCTCAAATTTTTAAAACCTGCGCTATCAATCATCGTTTATATCGACTTCCTCCGCGCTTCAAAGGACGAAAATTACACCGCCCACCAATCTTAACAGATTGCTCTCAAAAGGTTCTACCTACTAACACTGATGCAATACAATTCATAGGTGGATTCATTCTATAGACGCACCGGATAAGTTCTACTACTTCTGTTCAAGTTTATACTTCTACACTTGGTTGCTTCAAAAAGAAACTGAAACAAAACAGAGACAATACTGTATTTTTAAGTTGCATGCCGATACCTTACATCAATGTCATCACAAAACAGTGTTTTACAACACAACAGATAACGCCTAACAAAGCGCAATTTTTAAAAATGCATGAAAGACATCGCCAAATTAATCCAACATATTGATTTGTAATAATCTATTTTTTACAAATTTAAATGGCAAACCCAAATATCGTAAGATTTCCTCATTTTAAATCTTCTTAATTGAATCAATCAATGCCACTCCCTACAGCCACAAGAGAATAGATAGATAAAAATTTCTTATAAACTATTTCAAGTGCCAAAAGTTATCCCAACACTTTAAACAAACAAAAAAATGAAGACATCGCCCACCATCTTTATGAATGAACCTTACACCATTTTGTAAAAATTTTTACCTTACATCCTTAACAAACACCATCACGAAATGAACTCGAGTACATTAAAAAATGCCTCATTAAACCCAAACTCTTAACTATCATCTCACCCACGCGCGGCATGATCAATGCAACCTTTCAATTTTCAAGCCGTTATAGCAAAACCCCAAACACAATTCCAACGATCATGCAACAATTTAACATATGAAGGAGTCAATAAATGTGTCTATTTTCACCCCATAGAAAAAATGCTAAAATTAAAAAACGTATAGCACAATTAAAAAGAGAGCTGGTTCCCGTAAATTATTGGAGTTCTCAAAATGATAGCTTTGAAAACATTTCTGAGCTGTTTAACACATGGAAACAAAAAGGCCGTCACGCACTTTATCACCTCAACGAACATGCTACAGAATTAAAGAAAAAAGCGAAAGAAAATCCTAAAAAAACCCTCGCATTAGCAGCAGGAGTCGTTTTAGTAAGCTTCTTGCTGATCCGTAAAAATTAATAACACAAGCAACAACCTCCCCTTTTAATGCCCGACTCAAAACGGGCATTTTTATGGTTTACAAAATATAAACTTTACGTCTTCCTCCTAACTTTACGCCCTCTCCCAAAAGGATAAGTTTTTCATCCGCCTCATCCGTCTTTGACTTCCTCCCCACACCTCAAAGAATGGAGATTCCTACCAGTCACCGGACTGTCAACAGTCCAGCATCTCTCGGCAGGCTTCACCTGCTGACCATTTACGCGGTTCACTTTATAGGCGCGATAGACAAGCCCTGCCCTGAATACTGATCACGATATCTAAAAAACACTTAATATGTAAAGCTTGTAATGCCTTATATCACCGCTCTAAAAAACGCTGTTTTACGGCATAACAGGATAATCCAACTTTTTATCTCGCAGACTCTTCCGCTGTCCACCCATGTGGTTCGTATCACCTCACCTCAAAGGACAGTGTTGTGCAAAACCACAGGCAAAGCTTCCAATACTCCATCCCCCTACTGAGTTACTTCAAAAGAAATAGAAACGATTAAAAATGCATGCGCTTTAATGTTCTAAAAAGCATTATTTTACAGCATAACAAATAAGAACTTTAAGAGCTTTAAAAGATGTATCATAACAAACCAAACGAAATCTTCCAACGTAAACAACCACTTGCTATAAGTAAATGACGCAAAAATTAAACTGAAAAAACCCAAAATTTTATCCTCCAGAATCGACCCGTTGCGAAGTATCTACATACGTAACCACGGACATCCCAGGGATGAGCTTTTCAATTCCTTCCTGCCCAGGATCTAAAGCAATCCGTACTGAAATACGTTGCGCAATTTTGATAAAATTACCAATAGTTGTATCTGTTTTTAACAATGAAAACTCTGAGCCTGTAGCAGGTGCAAAACGAACCACACGCCCTGTTAACTTTTTGTTGTTCAATGCATCAACAGAAAAAACAACCGGTTGTCCCACACGCATCTGAGAAAGTTGCGTTTCCTTATAATTAGCAATAATCCAAATATCATCAGAAATAACAGAAACCAATTGTGTCCCCGGCATAACATATTGCCCTACCCGCGCTCCAACTAATCCAATATAGCCTGTTCGAGGAGATAAAATCTTTGTGTGATCGAGATTAAGTTTTGCTAACTCAACACTCACCTTTGCTCCCGCAATTTCTGACTGTAAACTTTGCCGTTCAAGATTTAATTGTTTTTGCAATTGTCGTTTTGTTTCCAATGCCGTCAAAAGTTGTGAAAGAGGACGAGAAACAGAACTTGCCGTATCACCAAAACCTAACTTTTTACTTTCAGGGACAATATTGGAGAATGCTCGTGAACGCGCCAATTCGACTTCTGCAGCATTAATTTCGCCCTGCAAAAGCTGTGCTTGCAATTCAATACTTGCTAGTTTTGCATTTTTTGAATCGAGAATAGCCTGTGCCCGTGCAAACTGCTGACGAAAAAGAGAATCATCGAGCTCAAAGAGCAACATTCCCTTTTCAACGCGTTGATAATCTTGCACATAAATCCGCGCGATCACCCCAGAGATCTGTGAACTAACCAGCGTAACATTGCCCTTAATGGAAGCATTATCCGTTATTTGGATGTGACTCACAAAAGGAGGAAGTCTCCAAGCCCATAAAATCAGTAAAACACCCGTAATACCTGATAGGAATGCAATAATTGTAGCTTTTGATCGTAATGCTTTTATCATTTTTTGCACCCCTCTTTCTATGACATTACTCTACTTTTCTAATGCTCGCAAAGAGCATGACTTAACAATCATTGTGACAAGAAAAATAACGAATGCAATCATTGAAATATAAAAATAAAGCCTAAAAACGTCATCATAAGCAAAAATATTTGCTGTTAACTTAAATTTTTCTATCAACATAGAAGTACCCTGCTCACTCCCCAAGCCATTGGGAACAGAGACACCATAAGAAGGCGAAAACAAAGTATTCATCTCACCAGAAATAAGTGGATCAGTAACAACAATATTTTGCGTTAAAGACTCAAAGTTCTTATGGGCAAAATAAAACTGTAGGCTGCCAAAAAAAGCAGACCCCATCAATCCCCCTGTCACTTGCGTTAACAAAAAAACAGCAATAAAGCTTAAAACATAACGCGGACCTCTCTCACCAGCGAGCACAAACCCTTTGAAAAGAGCAGGCGGCAAAAACAGTGCATAACTAAAACTCACCAATCCTTGGCTCAACATCATATCTTGCGGACGCGTTAAATGGTTTACACGACTATCTAAATAAGCTCCCAGCGCCAAACAACCCAAAGATAACAAATAAAAATAATCCTCACGCCCCGCTCGTAAAAAAAAGACGCAAACAGCTCCCCCTAACAAAATACCTAGTACCACAGCAAGATACATGGGCGCCATCTCACGATTAAGCAAACCAAAAAGATTAAAAAAGCCTACGGGCAAATTTGACCGTTCTAACAAGAAAACATGAAAGATAAATAAAATAAAAACAGATTGGACCATTTCCTTACTGAAAATCCACCGGAGATCAATCAACGGTTTTTCTCTATTAAGCTCAATAATAATAGCAATAGCCAATGAGAAAATGGCAAGTGCGAGCCCCCAACCAATCCATGGTGCTTCATACCACCAATACAATATGCCAACAGACATAATCACGGCATTTAATCCAAGACCAAGAGCAATCAAACCATAGCTTATCCAATCTAACTTTTGAATCACCTTACTGCGAACAACAGGCGTTAGGGGCAAAGTATAGATACAAACCAAGCTGATGAGAACCAATCCCATTTCCAGCGCGGAAAGACTGGAAAAACCACCATGTTCCAGCAAATCAGGAGAAATCAAACGTGATAAAGGTGCCGCTAAAGCAGCATTCATATAATTCAAGCTAAGACCAATAGTAAACTTCTTTGCTGGAGCAAAAGCCTCCATCATATAAAGCAGAGCAAGCGAAGCCAAAGGTGCAGCAGCAATCCCAGCGAAAAAGCGAATAATCAATGCAGAACGCAAATCCGTAACAAAGAGCTGTAAAACACAAACCAAAACGAAGCCAAGGATTGATAATTCAGCAAAAGCGCGCAACCCAAATTGATAGCGAATTTTGATCAACATAATCGCTATACTTACATTTGGCGCCATATAAGCCGCTACCAACCATGTTGTCTCGGTCAAAGTTGCGTGAAAATCACCGGTCAGATGGACAATGTTAGACTGAACAATATTAGCCCCTAAACCATAAGCCCATTGCAAAATAAGAGAAGCCAAAATATAAACAAAGCACTTTGGCAAAGGCCCTGCAAAAACACGACCAGGACGAGGAAAAGGTTTTCCGCTCCTTTTAGCAGACACAACCGTACTCTTTTTCCCGCTCATGTCACCTTTTCCTGTCTACCCTTGCTACGCCTCTATTAACGAAGAACCATCAGCTGACAATTGCTGGAAAAAAGCCTCTATTTTATGTTTATCCTCATCACTTGCTCCCCCCTTTAACGTCGCTTGAACTTGCAAAATCTGCTGTTCTAATACATCAAAAGAAAGATGCTCTACAGCCACAACATGCTCTACCAATAAAGAGCAGCCTGAAAAGGTAATATTTGCAACACCTCCACATACAGCAAATAATTTCTCACCTAAAGAAGTGCGAACACGAACATTGCCCAACACAATACTTGCCACCAATGGCGCATGATGCGCCATAACTGTTAAAGAACCTGAAGCTGAAGGAAGAACAACAGACACGACCTGATCTGAAAACACAATTTTTTCAGGCGATACAAGCTCAAACAAAAAATGCTCTTCTCTATTGTTTTCCACAAAAGTCTCCACAATACCCGATATAAGGACTTTCCGTTTTTTTCAACGACTCGTACTTTTTAACGACAAAATATTCATGACAGTTTTCTTCTTAATAAGAAATTTCCTACTAAGAAGCCTCTGCCATAAGACGCTTTCCTTTTTCAAGTGCTTCATCAATCGAACCAACCATATAAAAAGCAGCTTCTGGCAAATCATCATAATCGCCAGCACAAAGACCTTTAAAACCTTTGATTGTCTCTTCTAAAGGGACGAGTTTTCCCGGTGAACCAGTAAAGGCTTCCGCCACATGGAAAGGTTGCGAAAGGAAACGTTCAATTTTACGTGCCCGTCCCACCAGCAATTTGTCGTCTTCAGAAAGTTCATCCATTCCAAGAATAGCAATAATATCCTGAAGTGCCCTATAACGTTGTAAAATAGTTTGCACTTGACAAGCAACCGTATAATGCTCTTCCCCAACAATCAATGGATCCAACATACGCGAGAAAGAGTCAAGCGGATCAACCGCTGGATAGATTCCCTTTTCAGCAATAGAGCGCGAAAGAACTGTCGTTGCATCCAAATGGGCAAAAGACGTTGCGGGTGCTGGATCTGTCAAGTCATCTGCAGGAACATAAATCGCTTGAACAGAGGTAATAGAGCCTGTTTTTGTACTGGTAATACGTTCTTGCAAAGCCCCCATATCCGTTGCCAAAGTTGGCTGATACCCCACAGCAGAAGGAATACGCCCTAAAAGAGCAGACACCTCAGCTCCTGCTTGCGTGAAACGGAAAATATTATCCACAAAGAAAAGAACATCTTGTCCTTCATCACGGAAACTTTCCGCAATTGTCAATCCTGAAAGAGCCACACGCGCACGTGCTCCTGGGGGTTCATTCATTTGCCCGTAAACAAGCGCACATTTTGATCCTTCCGTTGAACCATTATTCTCTCTTGGATTCACATTCACGCGACTTTCGATCATTTCATAATAAAGATCATTTCCTTCACGCGTACGTTCTCCCACACCAGCAAATACGGAATAACCACCGTGTGCCTTTGCAATATTGTTTATAAGTTCCATAATGAGAACGGTTTTTCCAACACCAGCACCACCAAATAAGCCAATTTTACCCCCTTTAGAATAAGGAGCTAACAAATCCACGACTTTAATACCAGTGACGAGAATTTCTGAAACCGTTGATTGCTCAACATATTCAGGCGCTTCTTGGTGAATAGAACGCGTTTTAGTTGCAGGAAT
>NZ_JBHIQG010000086.1:0-7957 GCF_042196425.1 Bartonella sp. AD328YNZD
TCTCTCGTTGGTTGCGGGACAAATAAGTATGTCTCTTGTGTTGGTTGGTTGCCAATTTATTTAGAGAGGCAAGATGTTAACGTCATCAGTTCCAATTTAGCAAGAGAGATCTTAAAGCATAACAAGCAGGGTGAACGTGTGTGTGGGTGGAAACATGGCTAGAAAAAGAACACAAGACGATATAGAACTTACAGAAGGAGAAAAAGAAATACTTCAAGAAATCATCATGACCTACAAAAGTGTAAAAGTGATGTCTCGTTATACGAAATGGATTGTACTCATTATAATCTTATTAGCGCTTGATTTTTCACGTATTATGGACGCATTGGTAAGTGTTTTTACACAAAAACCAAATATCCGACTCTAAATACATTCTGAGATGTGCGAAACTGTTTAGCAAATGAATTGTCAATTTCGCGCGCCTCACAGATGCGAGAGATAATATCGTTTTACACATCTCAAACAGTGGTTTTCAAAAGCTGAAAGCCTTATCCTCTCCCCGCTTTTGAAACGGGGAGATGAGTCATGTCGTTTACTTAAGCAGCTTTCGTAACAGATCTTGCTAAAACCCGCTTAGCTTCTTTAATGAGAGCTTTATATTTTCTATTCTCTTCATCCACTCTAAAAGCGTCAATAAGACGAACATGGATTGGACCTAAAAGATACAAAGCTTTTTCACCAGCACTCATACCCTCCCAGTAACTTGGCAAATCAAAGCGTGTATCATTATCATAATCAACAGATTGGCTTTTTAACTTTTTTTCACACTCGATAAAGTAACGACGGGCCTGTCTACCTTTCTCATTGCGTTCAACCATTGAAAGTTCTTTAGCCATGTCTAAGGTAAGGTGATAATCTATTGCTGTAATAGCTCTAGATTTTGCGCTCCCCAATTTTGGGGACCGCAAATCTTGTGTTTTTATAAAATCACTACCCTCTTCAAATTTATACTGATGAATGCGATCTTTAATCCAGGTAGAAAAATCTTTCCCTATTTCCAAAAACGCATGCAAATCACGAGCGTTTACCGTTTGAACAGTTTCCTGATCAACGATTTTTTCTTTAATTTCTATAAGCGTGTTCATAATGAACTCCTATGTGTTTAAATGTCTTCTATTGACACTCTAGAAGAGCGCCGGGTGCTAGAAAACACGGCACATAGCCCGTCGTTATGCCTTCCCCAAAAGGGTATTGTATAGCATAACCACACCCGGCAAAGCCATTATATGTGTGTAACATACAATGAGTCAAAGCCTTTAATGTGCTGAGAAAAGATTGTATCGGCAATCTATCCGCTATGTGTCTAAGGTGTTTTCTAGGCACCTGCTTCGACAATAGACACATTGTTATAATCCTGTCAAGTATCTCCTGTTATAAATGCAGCCCACTGTTCCAAGAGAGCATGGCGTTGTTCTAAAAAATCTGTCCGCATATAAGCTTTTGTCACTGAACTCCCAACTGAATGGGCAAGAACAGTTTCGGCAATCTCAAAGGGTGTTGACGTTGTCTCTGCTATCCAATCCCGTAAGCTGGAACGAAAACCATGGGGACGATAAGTCAAACCACAAATTGTCATATATTTTGCCATGCTTGCATCAGAAATTGGTTTGCCGGTAAGACCAGAAAAGAGAAAACCATTTTTTTCAAAGGGAAGAGATTTTTCAATCACTTTTAAAGCTTCATTACTCAATGGCACGCGAAAATCTGAAACTTTCCCTACAATACCCTTCATATTTTCTTTGGGTATCGTCCATATATCTTTATCTATTTGTTCAAGACGCAAATAGCGCAATGGATATGACCGTACCCCCGTCAAAATAAGCAACTTCAGTGCTAAATTTGAAAGAATCTTATCATCTAAATTCTGATAAAATGCCGGAACTTCTTGCCATGGCATAGCAGGAATATTTGTTGGTGTAGTACGGGGCTTTCCCAAAAGGGCGCGTGCTTTCATACAAGCTTGTAGATCAACTTCCAAACCAAGAGCCGCCGCATATTTCAAGCAAATGTTAATACGGTTTAACGCTTTTCGTGCTGTATCTGCTTTTTCATGCCAAAGGGGCGCAAGAACATTGCGAATGATATTAGCCGTTAATTTTTCTATAGAGAGGCTGCCTATGTGTGGAATAACGTGCAATTCCAGCGGAGAAAACCAACGCCCATTTTTGCCTTCATTTTTTAACTCTGCTTTTTTACTTTCAAAAGCCGCAATTGCAATCTCACTGAATATGTTGCTTTGCTGTTTTAAAACGGTTTGTTCTCGAAAGACAATAGGGTCATTGCCTTCTCTGAGAATAGCACTATAATGCTTGGCAAGTTCGCGCGCTTCTTTCAGAGAAAGTTGTGCGACTGGACCAAGCCCCATTTCACGGCGTTTGTTATGGTATGTATAACGAAAGAACCAAGAGCGCGTATTGTCTTTTCGAACATTCAACCATAGCCCTGCTCCATCACAGTATTTACCTTGAGAAGCAGACTTGACAAGCAATGCTGATAATCTATGAATCCCCCTCACTTAATTTCCCTTCTCGTCCACCTTTTCACACATTGCTCGTCCACCTTTTTGGGTCCACCTTTTAGACCACCTTAATTTTTTGATTTGAGATTTTTTCTTTAATTCTTAATTTTTTTATTGGAACATAAAAAATTATAGACATCAATATGCTCTTGCACATATTTACATAACTTGATTCTTGTTGCTAAAGCCTGATTCGCTCTCTGGGGGCACCATATGTTTTTTAATTACGTGTAGCTTTTCATTTTCCGAGTGTTTTTAAATTCAAGAGAAGGTAGAGGTGAGCGTGAATTTACAAAATATGTTATTTTTATCAAACTTCTTTTTAATACTTTAAATTCAGCTAATTTCTACCAAGGAAAATATTAAAGTTTAAGTTTCTAATGAATATACTAACAACTTCATAACATTGGTAAAATTATCCGGCGGGCTATTATTAAAAGAATCAGAAAGTTTTTTGTAAAATTCTTTCCACAAACATTTTTTTCAATAAAGCCACCTAATTCATCAGCCTTAACTTTAGCAAAGACATAAGGCATGTGTTTCATTTATTAAAGCAAATTCTTTTCTTTAAAAAGGTTGTAGCCTTCTATCTAACAGCGTTTTTGCTGTAAAATTCAAATTATCTATCTGCTCAACTAAAGAACTTTTATTGTTTAGCTTTTGTGCTTTTTTCAAAGAGATGTGGACTTTCAAGAATAAGCTTTTCTCGTGCTTTTTGTAACTGTTTAATGACTTCATCAATCTTTGACGGAGAACAAAAAGATTCTTGGCTATTCAACAAATGCAGCCTCTCCTTTCCCTCATATAAACATTGCATCTGAGATTGAAGTATTCTAACTTCTTGAAAAAAAAGACGTCCTGTTTCCTTAAAACCATTATTAAGTGCAAAAAGTTGATCAGAAATAGATAGCAGAATTTGTTTTAAAAAACGCTCATTTTCTTGGCGTTTACGATATTCTAAAATAAGAGCATGGCTTATTTCATCTAACTGTTTTTTTGTAGAATCAATTTGACGCAATAAATTTGGTTTTTCCCCCATATCACCTTTTCTCACCTTCACAAGCATAGCATGAATGTCTAATAACTTAATTGCGGAATGAGATAAATAATCAACAACTGTAGGCGTATTAACATAGCGTTTCCGTGCAATCATCACAAACTCACCTAATGACTGTTTTTTACATTCATCCCGCTATTTATTTTTCATTTTACAAGACCATTCTAAAGAAAGTGCTAAAAAATATTACCTCCAATACATTATTCGATGGAGCCCTTTCTCTCTTTTCACGATCAACGTGGAATCCGTGGAGAGAGAAAACGTACAGGTGTATAAAGGATAAGATGTGTTGTTTTTTCCAACACACTACTACCATCAGCAAGAAGGGCTTGACTAGGTGACAATTCTGTACCTTGCATAATTGTGGAAGCCAAAGAACCTTCTCGAGAAAGAGCCATCAACGTTGGCGAAGATGCAAAGACATTGTGTGCTCCCCCATCCACATGAGAAAAATCAAGAACAGCTATTCCATTTTTACGCAACATTTCGATATCTGAGCCATCGCCCACACGATGATGTCCACCCGTAAGACGTCCTGAAACGGCAAGAGCTTTATCCGCTCTGGATACTAAAATAGCGGTTGGCTGCGGGAGTTTTTTTATATCATTAAGTTGGCGCTCAAATACATCAACATCAATATCTGGTGCAGCCATTAATAAACTTGTAATACGACGAATAGGCCTATATTTTCCCTGTAACGCTAACGTTCTAAATGCTTCCATTATAACAAAATTGCCCATAGAATGTGCAATAACCGAAATTTGATCAGCATTGGTTTCACTAATAAGTGTTAAAAGCTCTATCAATCCGTCACGGGCAAAATTAGCACTGTCACGATCATAAATATAAAGAGGAACTGATCCGGCCGAAGGCCAAGAATAATGCACAGCGACAACATTTAAAGAATAATCGTGTGTAAACTGTGCTGTACGAAATGTACCATCTGCAAAATTATTATTATACCCATGGATAAAAAGAAAAATTTCTCTTTTTCCTTTTGGCTTTTTTGCTAAAGCAGCATTTAATTGCTGTTTAAACTGTTCTTTATTATCGTATTTTTGCAATGCTACTGCTGCAAAATACTTATCATGCGTAGGTTTATAGGCATTTATTTCAACAACTCCCTTTACATGTTGCTGAGGAATTCCTACGTCAACGCGATTATAATGAACTTTATTTGATCGCTCTGCACCATAAGGTTGAGCGTAATTATTTTGCATCATACGACTTGTTGCAACATACACTGGAACGATGGCTTTTGGAGAAACTGGTTTCCCTTCAACTTCCCTTTCTACGGCAGTCATAGAAGGTGTTGCATGTACCCCATGCCAAAGTACAGCACGTGAATCACTACACGCTGATAATAAAGAAATACAAATAAGAAGTGTTAAATATCTCAGAATCATTATACTTCTCACTGCAACTTAACCCCACCTTATAAAAATATAACATTTCAAATGCATAGATAAAGTAATAAAAAACGAAACATTATTGGCAACACACCAACAAATAACATACAAAAAAGATTTTTCTATAATGCCTATAAATCCCCTCTCTCTAACATAACTTCATCTCATTATGGAGAAACTCACTGCTAACTGGTGCGGTCGAGAAGACTCGAACTTCCACGGGTTGCCCCACAGCGACCTCAACGCTGCGCGTCTACCAATTCCGCCACGACCGCACGTGGAAAGAAAAAACCTTGGTTTTTAGCCTTTAACAAATCATAAAGAAAGGTACAAGCCAATTTTCTTTTTCTCATAATTTATTTTATCCGGATGTTTTATAACTTAATAGAGATTACGAGAAATATGGGCTTTACTATGACCTTTGAACCATCATCATAAAATGTTCTTGTGCCGCTTGATCTTTTTCATAATAACCATGAAAGTTTTTTGTAATTGTTGTAGAGCCCTGTTTTTGGATTCCTCTCATAGCCATACACATGTGCTCAGCCTCAATCAATACTGCGACACCATGAGGCTTCAGATACGTTTTTAACGCGTGAGCCACTTGCGCTGTCATAGCTTCTTGAGTTTGTAAACGACGAGAAAAAATATCTACAACACGTACAATTTTTGAAAGACCAACAATTTTTGTATTAGGAAGATATGCTATATGTGCTTTCCCAATAATTGGGATCATGTGATGCTCACAGTGTGAATAAAAAGATATATTCTTTACGATTACGGCTTCATTGTATCCTGAAACCTCTTCAAAAACTGTACCTAAGGTTTCTTTAACCGATTGACTATAACCATTAAAAAGCTCGCGATATGCCTTGGCTATACGTTTTGGAGTATCTAAAAGCCCTTCTCTATTTGGATTTTCCCCTATCCATAAGAGTAATGTACGAATCGCCTCTTCCACCTCTTCAATACTCGGACGCTTTTCTTCAGATAAATTTGTGTCCTCTTTAACAACATTACGCATTCAAAAACTCCAAGCTTATTCTATACAAAGCATTTGCTCCATACCTATCTCATTTTGTATAATCTCTATATAAGCGAATTAAAAGTTTAAACAATCACGACTCTCAAAATTTCAGGCAATAGCGCATGATTGATACTATCTATAATGATAAAATACTTAAATATGCTGCACATATAGGAAAAATTGGGCGTCTTAATAATCCTGATGCAACATCAAGAAAACATGCACACCTTTGTGGTTCGACAATCACTGTAGATTTAAAAGTGGAAAATGGTATTATTACCGATTTTGCTCACGAAATACATGCATGTGTGCTAGGGCAAGCTTCAGCTTCACTTTTAGCATCTCATATCATCGGACAAACAACTCAAGATCTTAAAATATTGCGTGAAGTTATCTACCAAATGCTAACGCAAAATGGTCCTTCTCCTCAAGCTCCATTTGAGGATTTTTCTTGCTTACAGCCCATTAAAGACTATAAAGTGCGCCATGCAGCAACACTACTACCCTTTGATGCAACGATAGACTGCATTCAAAAAATTGAAGAAAAATAAATGTTCAAATCACAATCTAGACAAAAAAAGTTGACTCGGAATTACACAGGCACTTGGCAAAAGACACCCGGACGATTATTGGGTATTTTCTTAATACGTTTCTATCAAATAACACTTTCGAGTCTTATAGGCAATCAATGTCGCCATGCCCCGACTTGTTCAGAATATACATATGAAGCGATTGCACGCCATGGGCTTTGGGCTGGTGCATGGATGGGACTCTTTCGTATCATGCGTTGTGGGCCCTTTGGAACAGATGGCTTTGATCCAGTCCCTCCATCACTTGGAAATTCTTGCTGTTTTTATAAACCTTGGCGTTACTGGAAAATTTCTGACAAACACAATAAATAATCCTTTTCTTTTTTTATATGTACTGATAGAAAGATTAGTCTATAAGTTTTTTACTTAGTCACGAAACCATCCGCAATCGTTGGCGGAATTGGACTTAAAGGGTGTTTTTATGTCTTGCTCTATTTCTCTTTCTTTTCCTGACGGCTCAAAACATAATTACCCCCCCGAAATGACAGGCTTGGAATTAGCAGAATCTATTTCTAAATCACTTGCAAAAAAAGCAGTCGCCTATAGTCTTGATGGCATCACGCGAGACTTATCGGATCCATTGGGACAATCTGGTCAAGTAGAGATTATTACCCGAGAAGACTCACGCGCTCTTGAGCTCATAAGGCATGATTGCGCCCATGTCCTTGCTGAAGCAGTGCAAGAGCTCTTTCCTGAAACGCAAGTAACAATAGGTCCTGTCATTGAAAATGGATTCTATTATGATTTTGCACGCCAACAACCTTTCACATTAGATGATCTCACTGTCATTGAAAAGAAAATGCGTGAAATTATCCAACGCAATAAACCTTTTAGAAAAGAAATTTGGTCTCGTGAAAAAGCGAGAAGAGTTTTTTCTGAGAAAAAGGAATTTTATAAAGTTGAACTTATTGATAGCATTCCTGAAAATCAAGATTTAAAAGTTTATTATCAAGGAGAGTGGTTTGATCTTTGTCGCGGACCGCACATGCAATCTACAGGGCAAATTGGGAATGCTTTCAAATTAATGAAAGTTGCAGGCGCTTATTGGCGTGGCGATGCCAATAATCCAATGCTCACGAGAATTTATGGAACAGCATTTGCAAATGAAAATGACTTAAAAGCCTACCTCCATATGCTAGAAGAAGCTGAAAAACGTGATCATCGCCGTTTGGGACGTGAAATGGACTTATTTCACTTTCAAGAAGAAGGGCCAGGAATGATTTTTTGGCACAAAAAAGGCTGGAAAATGTTCCAAAATTTGATCAACTATATGCGTAGGCGCCTTGATGATCATCAATATGCTGAAGTTAATGCGCCACAAGTTCTCGATAGGTCACTTTGGGAAATATCTGGCCA
>NZ_JBHIQG010000087.1:0-4668 GCF_042196425.1 Bartonella sp. AD328YNZD
CGAAAGCTACAAAAGCCTATTTTATTTGTCTTAGATGGAGTCGATTTTCGTGGTTATATGAATATTTTAAAAAGAGCACTCATTTTACCCCACGAGATTATTCAAGAAATGCGTCAAGATGAACAAATTATTCTGATGCAAGGCTCCCCTTCGCGATGTGGTTGCGCCATCTATTTCAGAAGAAAAGAAATGTTAGCCGCTGCTGCAAAAAACCGTTTTGCCCCACAAAAGAAAAACTAACCTCCATGATGAGATATTGATGAAAAATAACAAAAAAAGGTATACATCCCTGTTTTTTTTAAAGCCTGTGAACGAAAAAACTCCGTCCACATATAAGAAAAACAGGGTCAAAAAATCCATGATTTTTTCTTTTGTATTTTGTGCATCATTTACCAGCAACCATGATTTTTAAGAAGTCTCTATAAAAAACGTTCATACACCCAACCAATAGCGACACCAATATCCCCCAAAAAGGAACACATTCCTACAAAGGATTTTCATATATAATTTAGAAAATACATTGATTCATAATGATAATTTATATTTTTATGTTGAATGAGAGACCAAATAGCGTAAGATTTTCTCATTTCAAATCTGCTCCACGTTAACTCAATCACAACCCTATTACTTCGCATGTCACAAGCGGGCCCCCAAGTGAAGTGGAACTGTACAAGAAAGGCATGCCTTTTCATAAATCGCCTCAATGTCCAAGGGGTGGTCCGCAATATTTTAGCGCTGGCATAAAGTGTGTGATGGTACCAGATTCTTTATGAAGCGTAAAAATGGGAGCGCTCAATAGATTTTATACGCTTTATGAGGGCTTTACCCCATCGCCAAATGAGTGTGTTAAAAGATGTATCTTTAAAATAATCCTGTAAAGATGCAACACAATGGTGTTCTTATTTTACGTAAAAAACGTGCCTCCATTAAAGAATATAATAAACAAAAGATTTGCCTTTGAAACAAGAAACTCTCAAAATACCCACACGATAAACACTGGTTCCCCCCAAAAAAACATCCAAGATATACACTAAAATGAATAAAACATTCTTAGACAAAGTTTTTCCCCTTTACGATATCATCATGTGTTCTATTTTAACAGCCAAGTGCTGAAAAACACCTTTTTTCCTAGCCAAAAAAAGTTTTCCCCCTCTTATGGATCTTAAAGCAGCGCGATACAATTAAGAGCAACAACACAAAGTAAAAAACATTTTGTTGCAAACATACGCAAACAAGATGTCCACATACACCAATAAGAAAAACATAATGGAGAAAAATTCTTGATAACTGCTTTTATCTATAGACTTCCTAACCTAAACACTATGTATGAAAAGTCCCCAAGTCATCCAATAATCAAGAGCAATATTCTCCGTCACATCCACGCCCTTCATCAAAGTGCTCTTGCAAACAACTTTGCTAAAGGCAAAACAGCGAAAATATTAAGCAACATTTTTCTTTTCGACCTCTTTCCCTCCACCTCAAAGGATAAAGATTTCACCCAAAATCGATTTATAAAAAATCCATCTTTTGCTCCCTCTTAGATTTCATATCACCGTCTTAAATATCGATATTTTACAGTACAACAGAATAATAAATAAAAGGAAACATTATAGAAGCTAAAATAAATGAAAAAAGAATAGGCATGAAAACAATCGCAATAGAACATTATGTATCTCTCAAACCACAAGCCTCTCAAAAGAGTTGATACAACTATCCGCACACTTGAGGGAAAAGTGTTCCCTCTCATAACACCCAAAATCTCAAAAGAATATGCGAAGGGGAATTTTTCACATACAGCGTTTAAGACGCTTATCAACCACGACCTTACCTACTTAGGAGAGATTACATGTTAGAGCAAAATTATCTATATAAAGGAACAAAAACACTCAAAAATAAATATGGCATCAAAGACCCTAAAAAACTGTATGAACGCAGTACCCATGACATCGCTAAAGAAGCCGTCAATTTTCGTCACGAACCGCTCCCACAAAAATTTGATTTCACTTATTTAAAATTAATCCATTGGAGCCTCTTCCACAAAACTTTTGAATGGGCGGGCCACACCCGCGATACATTTTTTACATTTGAAGATGGCACCACTGCCCATATGCCGGCAATGCGTCCCAAAGGTTGTGAAGCTCCTTTTGCTATCGGTCCACAGATAAAAAAAGAACTCACACAACTCGAAAAAACACTTAATGAGAAGAACAATTTAAAAGGTTTATCGCGCCAAGAATTTGCTGAAAATGCCGCTGAAGTTTTTATGGCGCTCGAGCACGCGCATCCTTTCAGAAAAGGCAATGGGCGCGTCAATAGAATGTTTATGGAAAAACTTGGACAAGCAGCAGGACATACCATTGACTTTTCTTTCATCACAAAGAAACGCATGACAACAGCTTGTATTGAAGCTATGCAATATGGCAATTCCCAACCGATGAAAGATCTTTTTGAAGATATCACCCATCCACAAAAAGCCATTGTTTTAAAAGAATTTATCTCCCAGATGAGAGAAACTGGACTGGATGAAATTAACAATCGTGTTGTTGTTGCAGCAAAGGAAGGGATTCCCTATGAAGGCGTCTTTAGAGGTTTTTCAGCAGAAGGTTTTGTCATGGAAATAGAAGGTGCTTTCGTCGTCGGACACAAAGATGATCTTCCCCCAGAACTCGTTAAAACATTACAAAACGGTGCCAACCTTTGCTTTCAAAAAACCAATGTTCAAAATGTAAAAGAAACATTGATTCCAAAAGAAACATTAACATCTCTCACACATGAAGAGTTATTCACAAAGATTTCAAATGACGCTTATGTTGAAGCATGCCGAAAAGAAATCAAAAATTTATCAAAGCTCGTTTATGGTAAAGCACAAGCCTTAAATACAAAAATGGATATCTTAACGGCTGATCCAAGCTTAGGAAATCAGTTTGCTGATGAAATTTTACAAAACCCTCAATCAATTTCTAAACTTGCAGGAAGAAAAATACTTGACATAAAAAGCCCGAATCGCAGACAAGCTGAACAGGTTGTTCCACAACTCAGCCAATCACTTAGAAATTATGCCACAATAACACAACAAACAAAAGATGCAATTCTAGAACAACACCAAAGAGAACAAAAACGCTTGAGCCACACTGTCGAAAAACCTGGAAAAAATTTACAAAACCTTTTTGCCTTACCAGAAGAACAACAAAGGGGAGCTTTATTGCATTCTCGTTCACTGCGACAAGAACTCCATCACTTTTCGCGCCAACTACACAATCGTCTATCCTCAGAAGATCGTAAAGCTATACAAGAAAAAGACCATACCAGACTCGCGTGCCTCCTTGGGACATCGGAAAGAAAAGCAAAAGAAATTACGAATACTGTAAAGAACACCCAAGAAGCACAATGTCAAGCCCGCAGTTTGAAAGTTAGTCGTTCCTCATCGCTTGCTCTTACTGGATAAAAACGCATGAACTTTTGCCTTCCAAAAGAACTCTTTAAGCTAATCATTTTATCTCCATTGCGTCTACCAATTGTTTTAGAATATTATAAAAAATAGTCCTAAAAATAGATCCGATAATTTACTATAACTTATTGATAAAATTTCATAAAAAAACTGTATAAAAAACATAAATGTCCATTACATATAAACATGAATAGCGCGAAATCTTTGGAGATCATTAAATTTGATATCTTACTTGTGTCTTGAAGTTATCAAAAAGTGGGAAATGCGCCAAAGAGGCTTTCTAAAAATATTGAAAGGAAACAGCCATGAAAAAAAGTCACCCACAACCAGCTCCCCAGAACCCAGCTCCCCAGAAACGAGAAGCTCTTTACGCAAATCTCAGTAGAAGCGGAAATGGTTCACAAGGGCCCTTACAACAAGAAGCATCTCCTTACGACAAACCGAGAGGGAAAACAAATGAGCAAAAAAATTCCCCCTACAATACACAAAGAGAAAGTGCATATGAGACGCCCTCTTCTCCACAACCACTAGGAACTATCTATGCTCCCCAATACCCATTAGGAGCTAGCCGTGCAACGGTTGGTAGGGGCTCGCGTGAGCCTTCTCCAGAAAACCCCTCAAATCCCTATGCAGTCGTTAATCTAGCGTCGGGTGAAACAGAGTTCCAAGAACGAATAAACCCCCTCTACAGCTCACCGAGCGGAAGCTCTCAGGATGTGCGATTTCCCCAAGAACCAGAACATCTCTATGCAGAGCCTGATTTTAGCGAAAA
Organism: Bartonella sp. AD328YNZD; assembly: GCF_042196425.1. Lineage (NCBI taxonomy): Bacteria > Pseudomonadati > Pseudomonadota > Alphaproteobacteria > Hyphomicrobiales > Bartonellaceae > Bartonella > Bartonella sp. AD328YNZD. The sequence continues at coordinate 4,221 of NZ_JBHIQG010000087.1, forward strand.
TAGTGGACGCTCTCCCCATAAACCTCTAGAATCTGTCTATGCAAAACTTGGCATGGAGACTGAAGGCGGGCAAGAACCTCAAAAACCAGAACATCTCTATGCAGAACCTGATTTTAGCGAAAATAGTGGACGCTCTCCCCATAAACCTCTAGAATCTGTCTATGCAAAACTTGGCATAGAGGCTGAAGGCGGGCAAGAACCTCAAAAACCAGAACATCTCTATGCAGAACCTGATTTTAGCGAAAATAGTGGACGCTCTCCCCATAAACCTCTAGAATCTGTCTATGCAAAACTTGGTATGGGCGCTGAAGGCGGGCAAGAACCTCAAAAACCAGAACATCTCTATGCAGAACCTGATTTTAGCGAAAATGGTGGGCGCTCTCCCCATAAAACTCTAGAATCTGTCTATGCAAAACTTGGCATGGAGACTGAAGGCGGGCAAGAATCC
>NZ_JBHIQG010000087.1:4768-7916 GCF_042196425.1 Bartonella sp. AD328YNZD
GTGGGCGCTCTCCCCATAAAACTCTAGAATCTGTCTATGCAAAACTTGGCATGGAGACTGAAGGCGGGCAAGAATCCCAACAACGAGAAAATCCCATCTACCAAGGCGTTGGAAGAGCAGCAACACCTCCTCCAAGAACCTCAAAAGAGGTGATTACAACAAAGCTTTTACAAAGCAGAGAATTTCAATATGGTGTAAGAGAAACCCAAGAATGGTGCGCTGTTGTTTATGGTAACCCACATGCTTTGAATGAACCACTTGCTCAGATTCTTGAAGATCCCCTAAATGCAGAAAAAGTCTTATGGAACCTTTTAGAAAATCCTGAAAGCCCTGCTAAACTCGCTGGTCGGCAAGTGCTTGGCGTAAAAAGCCCCGATCGCAGAGCAGCTGAAGATGGTTTTTCTCCCCTTTGCTCAGCTCTTGAAAGGCATATTGGTAACGCACAAAAGCTCCATAAACAGTTTACACGTGAACATGAAAGAGGTCAAAGACAAGAAAGTCCAGAAAGAGAGGCAAGACACAGACGTCATCACCATCATCGTCGTCACACAAGAGAACAAAACCATGAAAGTCCAGAGCACAGCCCTCAACGACCAAAACATGGAGAAAAAGGATTTTCTTATGCCATGTAAGGAGGCATAGGCATAAAAAACAGATAGTTTTTGTTTTTCATGTAATCTCTTTTTCATAGAGTCTCTTGGTGCAAGTCATTTTATTGTGGTTGCGCCAAGAGTTGTTTTAGAATGTTACATAAAATATGTCCTAAAAATGGATTCTGTAATTTATTATAACTTATTGATTAAGATTTCATAAAAAAACTGTATAAAAGACATAAATGTTCATTACATATCGATATGAATAGCACGAAATCTTTGGAGGTCATTTGTTGGATATCTTGTTATCAAAACTAAAAATGGGGAATGTACCAAAGAGGTTTTCTAAAAATATTGAAAGGAAACAGCCATGAAAAAAAGTCACCCACATTCAGAAACCCAGAGAACAGAGCCCCTCTATGCACAAGTTAATAAACCAACCAGAGGAAACCAGCGCAGACCAACCCCAGAAGAGGACGTTCTATACGCAACAGTTGGCAGTGTTACCCCTTCTTCAAGAGATAAACATCAAAGGAAAGAAGATCCTGAAACTGACTATACAACGGTTGCTTCTCCAAAACACGAAGCTGATGTTCTGTACGCATCAGTTAGCAGCGTTACCCCTTCTTCAAGAGGTAAACATCAAAGGAAAGAAGATCCTGAAACTGACTATACAACGGTTGCTTCTCCAAAACACGAAGCTGATGTTCTATACGCATCAGTTAGCAGCGTTACCCCTTCTTCAAGAGGTAAACATCAAAGGAAAGAAGATCCTGAAACTGACTATACAACGGTTGCTCCACAACAAAGAGGAAGATCTTCATCTTCCCTCACAACTGAGCAAATAGCTGTCATGCTTTTAAAAAATCCACACGTTCAAGCACGTGTAGAAGAGGTTATGCATTGGGGTCAGATCGTTTATGGCAATAACAACCTTTTCCAGGAACACTTGCAAGGAATACTTACAGATCCCAGTAAAGGAAAAGATCTTTCAAATCGACTTGCTGAAAATCCTGAATCTATACATAAGCTCGCTGGCCATTCTGCACTTGGCCTAAAAAGTCAGGCACGCAAAGCAGCTGAAGACGGTTTTGGGCCGCTCATTGACGCCATTGATAGTTATACAAAGACTGTACAAGATGCAACAACAAGACTATTGCAAACCCCTATGGCGGAACAAAGACGCCAGCAAGAAAATTCTCAGAAAACTGAAAGGGGCCATCATCATCGTCATCACGAAAGAGAACAAAACCGGGAGAGTCCAGAGCACAGCCCTCAACGACAAAGACATGGAGAAAAAGGATTTTCTTATGCCATGTAAGGAGGCATAGGCATAAAAACAGATAGTTTTTGTTTTTCATGTAATCTTTTTTCATAGAATTTCTTGGCGCAAATCGTTTCGTTGCGATTGCGCCAAAAATTGTTTTAGAATGTTACAAAAAATGATCCTAAAATAGTCCTAAAAATGGACTCTGTAATTTACGATAACTTATTGATAAAATTTCATAAAAAAACTGTATAAAAGACATAAATCTCCATTAGGCTGGTTGTGAATAGCGCAGATCTTTGGAGCTCATTCAGCTCAATATTTTCTTTTATCTCAAAGCGATCCAAGCATAAAAGGCAAGAATGCTCCAAAGAAGTTTTCTAAAACAATTCTTGAAAGGAAACATGCATGAAAAAAAACCATCCTCATCCTTTTCTATCCTCTTCAATACAAGAACTTATAAAGCTTTATGAACAAGCGGCGGCAGAAGTCTCTGGTCCAGCCCCCCTCTCTAAAGAAGCTCCTTCAAAAAGCAAAAGGCTGTCAACGATACTGGAAAAAGATGAGGAAAGACAATCTCTTTTAAGAGAAGAAACTGTTACGGAAGAAATTGCACAGGCATCCGTTAGAATGACACATTCAACAACATCTCTCACAAGAAGTGGCTCGACCAAAAGACCGCAAGAAGCTGAAACGACATACGCAACAGTTCCTCCACAAGTTGCTTCACAAAAGGCAACTATAATCCTCTCAGAAGAAGAAATCACTAAATTTCTTCCACACAATTCATTGGTTCGAGCATATCAAGAAGAAATCCAACGTTTATCCGCAAATGCCTACGGCAACCCAAACATTTTGCAAGAAAAAATGCAGGAAATTCAAAAAAATACCGCTGCAGGAGAGGAGCTCTCATGGCGCATGGCAGCCCATCCTGAAAGTATCGCTAAACTTTCCGGTACCAGCATGTTGGGCTTCAAAAATCGAACGCGTAGACAAGCGGAAGAGAGTTATTCCGCCCTATGTGTCACCATTGATTGTTATACAGAAGCTGTAAAACAGGCAAGAGAGAGCCTCGTACAATCTCCAGAGAAAGAACTCAAAAACTATGAAGGCTTTATGGGGAAGGAAGCCGTCGCTGAACTTCTAAAAAAACCGGATCGTTTCCAAAGAGAAGAAGAAAGCCTTTCAGAAGTAGAAATTTCTACCCAAATTCACCAACATGCAAACGTCAAAAGATACCATGCCCAAATCCAATATTGGTGTAAAGTTGTTTTTGGGAACGAAAACA
>NZ_JBHIQG010000088.1:0-7795 GCF_042196425.1 Bartonella sp. AD328YNZD
AAACCTGCTAAGAGCAAAAATGGTATGGCACCATAATAGGGAAAACGCTCTATGAGACATAAATCGCAAGGAAGATATCCGCCAAGATATTCAAAACTAAGGGCGAGACCTATTGTGGCAGACAAGCAAAAAGCGAGAAAAAAAGCCCATAAACATTGTTCTTTTCTGCTGGGTTCAACATGAAGGTGCTTGTGTAAAAGTGGATGAGAAGACAAAACGCATGCCATTAAGTCTGTTCCTTATAAAAGCTTCTTGTTTAAAAAAGCTATGAAAATCCCATAAATTAAAAGGAGGCTAACACAACCAATGAGAACAATCCATTTAAAATGCTGTACTAGAAAATTCATTGCTTTTTGCCCAAAATGTTTAATCAGCCACGCAAGAAGATAAAAACGAGCGCCTCTGGAAAAAATACAAATAAGAATGAAAAATTCAAGACGCACACTCATAACACCGGCCAAAATTGTGACAATCTTGATGGGGGGAAGATGAAAAAAACCTGATGTTATCAGTAAAATGATGAGAAATTGCAGGGTTGTACTATTTTTCAGAGATTCAAAACTTTCAACCTTACCATAAATTTCTAAAATGGGTTTGGCAAGGGTATCATAGGCAAAATGTCCGATAAACCAACCGGCAATGCCTCCTAATACAGAACAGATCGTCGCAATCAAAGCATAACGATAAACCCGCTTTTGATGGATAAGCAGCATCGGAATATATAAAACATCTATGGGAATTGGAAAAATAGAACTTTCAATAAAGGCAATGAAACCAAGCCAGTGTGGTGCTGTACGCCGATTTGCTAAAGAAATCGTCCAAAGCTTTAATTTGTTTAATATCATGAGGCTTTTATAAGTTTAAGAGGTAAAGACTTTACAAATGAGATTGCTATAAATCCGGTAGAGAAATCCAATAAAGAAAATATTCCATAAAATAGATAAGAAAATGATATGAATTCTTAAAAAATGAGAAGTCTTCTGTTGACGAATCTGTTCTTCTTCATATAGTGCAAAGGAATAATCGACAAGTCTGTCTTTTATAGTCCTGTCTTTTATAGCAGTGTGCGGGTGTGGTGGAACTGGTAGACGCGCCAGACTCAAAATCTGGTTCCGAGAGGAGTGTCGGTTCGAGTCCGACCACCCGCACCACTTCATAAATATTTTCCTTTATCCTGTTACGGCGCATCACGTTGTTTTATAAAACATGGGGGGTATAAAACGTGGGATTTATAGACCGTGTTCAATGTTTGGCATGTTGAATGAAAAACCTCTAATACCCTAGGATTCTTTCATTTCAAGTCTGTTTGTAGTAAATCAACCAAAATCATGTCGCTTGTACGTTACAAGCTAGATGAGCTCGCGTGGAGTGAAATTTTACAAAAAATGAATAAAAATGCCTCTTATGCCGTTTCAAGGGCATCATTGGAGGTAAAGTATATGATGGATGGTGCCAGCTTGCATTTTTATGAAGTGTAGAGATGGTGCTCTATAGATTTTATATTCCTGTGGGTGCTGTCGCAAAATGAGCTTGAGGGTTTTGAGAGATGTTTCTTTAAAACACGCATGTGAATTGGCAACCCAAGTATCTTGAATTTGAGTGTGTTTGGTTTGAAGCGCTGCCGTATGATATGAAGGGTGTGATCCAAAAAAGATATGTGAGAAACAAAAACATGGGGCAATGTGTAATTTCCTCTCTTTAAAAGACAGGAGCAGAGGCTTAAAAGATTGTGCTTTAAAGGCTTTTGAAAGTCGTAAAGCAGAGGGAAATGGTAAGATTGGAAATTGGTTTTTACCTTGACAACTTCATGTGCTCCCTAAATGAAGTTGTCTTCCCGTTACAGAAATTACATAAACAGAGAACCGCAATATCCTCTCTCCATTCTGGCATACAATAGCGGTAAAATACTGTCGTTTGAAGTGTGGTAATATAGGGCATACTTCCTTGAAACGTTACAGTATTTTTTCGGTGTGTGTTGGATATTCTTAAATGTGTTTATCTTGCTGTAGGTTTAAGAGCATTCCATGCGGAGGAGCCCAAAGAAGCCCGCCCAAGAGTCCCCCGATATCCCCCAAGAGTTTTTGTGTTTTTATAAACGGACATGGTGTTTAAAAATGGATTTTTAGAATCTTTATCCTTTGAGAGCGGGGAGGCAAGTCAACATCATCTTATAAAACTGCAATTGATGCACAATATCCATATTTATTTTAAAGAAATATCTCTTAATAACGGCTCTCATTTATTTTATGATGGCACCTAGTGGTATGATGGTAAAGCTCTTATACTCCAAATGCATTACATGAAAGGCTGAGAGGATAGAAATTTGCTTTAAGAGAGGGAGAGGCTTTATTGTTTCGTGACTATTTGTTTAAAGTTTAGTACAGGCTTTTAGAATCTACGTCTTTTTAGGGGTAAAGGGGCATTAAAAAACCCCGTTTTTAACAGGGTTTTTTAATTGTTCAATTTTTCTACAAAACTTAGAATTTATAAGCGATACCAAAGCGAACATCATGCGTTTGAGAAGAGATTTTAAGGTTGTCGTTTGCAAATTTCTTTTTAAAAAAATCTGAATAACGATATTCTGTACGCATAATGATATTATCTGTCATTGCAAGATCAAAACCACCACCAATAGTGTAACCAAACATTGTTTTTGTCTCATCTAACACATTGCCAGAAGCAAAAATTGTCGAATCTTCTTGCGATTTTGATAAAAGTGACATGATATATTGCATCTGTGTGTAGGCTATACCCCCTGCAATATAAGGCATAAGACGATGGGAAGCAAAACCAATACGCGCGCGCGTGGCACCAGACCACGTTTCTTTCAATGTTACACTGCTAACAACAATGTCACCATAGTTGGATATCGTTTCACCCTGAGCTGCAGGTTTTATGATAGGAATCCCAGCTTTTTTAAAGGCAATGTTAATGGAGTTTGATTCATCTAGAATTTTCTTTCCATTGTCTGTTTGGGTGCTTTTCCTCCCAGACCAGACCATGTCGGTATCAAAACTGAAAACAAGATCTCCCAGATCAATATTAGAACCTGCATACAAACCTGCTCTCAATCCTGATAGTTTCGGTGATAAATCTCTATCAACCCAAGCCCACTTTCCGTCCCTAGCTTCTTGTGCATAATTTAGAGTATTTTTATTGGAAAAATATCCAATTTGTCCTCCAAAATAAAAACCAGACCAAGAAAAAGGCGCAGAAACAGTAACCGGTGAAATACGTGATGACGAAACATCTTGCAATGAAACCTTCGGTTCTGATTGCTTAAAGATTACTGTATCTGCTGCTTGCGCTGTTGAAGCGGTAATGAAGGTGAAAATAGATAGTGCAACTAAACATTTTGTTTTCATAAAAACGTCCCCAATTTATTTCAGATACAAATCGTATTATATACGAATTGGTTAAAAAAATCTATATTTAATATCATTATGAAAACTAAAACATTCAAAAACTCTATAATTATCCATATTTAAGCGTTCTTGAAACTTGTTTTCATGCTATTATCCCACGTTTATATTGATTTTTCAGTATTTTTATATACTCTTTCAGTGTTTTCTGTGTTTTAGAAAAAATTATAGTATAGTAAACAAGCTTTCTATTTATTAAAAAAATATTACTTTATATATATTAAAACACTTTTTGTTGTTAAATGTATTATCCATTATGATTGACACCAATGTGCTTAAATATTCAATTTATCGTAAAAATGCATATTGGTACCGTCATATTCGTTGCTCGTTTTTGATATTGCATAGCTTTGTATTGCGGTAGCCTTTTGAGCACTCGAGGGGATGAGCGACTTTATTTCTTTTTTATCTATATGCCACTTTTGCTTATAATAATCTAAGCGAATAGTTTTGATTGATTGAATGGAATACGAAGAATCAGAAGGAGTAAAGTGCGAGAATCTCAAGTCTCATGAGGTTTCTTATGCGCCATGTAAAACGGATAAACTCTCCGTTCCGTTCGCTTAAAGCCGGAACGTGGATGAGAGCCTAAAAACTGAATGTCGTTGGCTATTTTAAAGAGATTAGCGCGTGCATTCAGGTTTTTGTGGAAATGGGTGAGGGCGCCATAATGGGCAAATGCCTCCAATTTCTTGCGAGCTGTCAAGGATATCCCGTCAAAGAGTAGATTGTTTCAGCAAAGGTCAAAACCTTTCAGTACATCGAATTTTGTTCCAACAGCTGTTCCTCTATTGAGCACCCATTTTCACGCTTCATAAAGGAGACATTTCTCAATGTTCCTAAACCCATTTCACGACGGCGATTGTGAATGATATAATGATAAATCTATTGAGCACCTCTTTTACGCTTCATAAAGGAGAAAGTCGGTACCATTACTATATTTGCCAGTTCGTAGGGTGTTGTGACAGTCCTCTCCACAATGTTGTGATAGGCCCCTTTGTCCGTTGTGACAGTCCTTGGCACTTGAGGTGGTTCATTAGAGGCGTTTGTAGTCCTTATCGGATACAATTTCTATTCATACATTCATTGCGTTTGTGATGTGCAAGTAAGTGATTTTGATTGATGCAACATGGGACAGATTTAAAATGAGAAAATCTTACGGTATTTAGGATTCTCGTTCAATATGGATAACGCTAGATTATTATTATAAATAAACACATTATCTCATTGAGATAAGAGTTATTTACCCAATGTTATCAATAATGATAACATTGTAAAGCGTAACTACGATGAATTCATTAATCTTTTTATACTTCGATTGAAATTATGTCTATTAATACCGATTTTTTTGAGCTAATTTTGTTTGGTTGATAGCTAATAGATTTTCAAAATCAAGACGCGAAGCTAGAATGAAAAACACCTTAAGGTCATATCCCTTTAAATCACTTTTTGCCAGTATAGCTATTGGGTGTTGAGCTATGACTATCCATTCCTTTCCAAAATCGTTGTGCCTTTTAAGTACAATATAAGCAACAAAAACACCCATAGCATAAATGCGGCTCAGAGCCTAAAATGAACGCTGTGGGTAATTGTTATCGGTCATCATCGGGGTGTAAAACACCCCGATCTTTTGACAGAAAGATTTGTTTTAAGACGTTTGTATCTTTTTTAGTGAGTTGTTTATTGGGGAGCAATCATCTTTTTGGGATCAACTAATCGGTCATAATCCTCTACAAAAACCCCTGCTTTTAATGCTTCGGTGCGCAAAGTTGTATCATTTTTATGCGCTGCTTTGGCAATTTCAGCAGCTTTTTCATAGCCAATTTCTGGTGCAAGAGCTGTGACTAACATGAGTGAGCGCTCCATGAGCGAGTGAATATGAACACGATTGGCCCGTAATCCTTGAATACAATGCATATCAAAAGAACGCATGCAATCACCAAGAAGGGTAATTGATTGTAAAACGTTATAGCCAATAACAGGTTTATAAACGTTGAGTTCAAAATGTCCTTGGCTTGCGGCAAAGGTTACGCTGGTGTGATTACCAAAAACTTGGCATGCGACCATGGTTAAGGCTTCACATTGCGTGGGGTTGACTTTGCCGGGCATAATAGAAGATCCGGGTTCATTTTCAGGAAGACTGAGTTCCCCTAAACCGGAACGTGGACCAGAGCCTAAAAACCGAATGTCATTGGCAATTTTAAACAGATCAGCAGCTAAGGCATTCAAGCTCCCGTGGAAATGCGCAAGGGCGCCATGATGGGCAAGTGCTTCAAATTTATTGCGGGCAGTTTGGAACGTTATTTCTGTGAGAGTGCTCACTGTTTGCGCAAAAGCAACGTCAAAACCTTTGGGTGCATTCAGTCCTGTGCCAACAGCCGTACCACCTTGAGCAAGCATTTGGACATCGGTTAGAGCATTTTTAATACGCTGAAAATTGGCTTCTAATGCGGCACGATAGCCTGAAAATTCTTGCCCTAAGGTTAAAGGGGTTGCATCTTGCGTATGGGTGCGGCCGATTTTAATGATATCTGCAAATTCTTGCTCTTTTTGTTTTAATGTCGCAATAAGAGCTTCAAGGATTGGCAGTAAGTGTTGGCGTGTTTGCAACGTGGTGGCAATGTGAAGCGCCGTGGGAAAGGAATCGTTCGATGATTGGCTCATATTGACATGGTCATTGGGATGAACTGGTTTTTTGCTTCCAAGTTTTCCTCCCAAAATCTTACTAGCACGATTAGCAATGACTTCATTGACATTCATATTGCTTTGTGTGCCAGAACCTGTTTGCCAGACGGACAGTGGAAAATGCGTATCAAAATCGCCGGCAAGCACTTCATCAGCGGCGGCAATAATTGCTTTTCCAATATTTTCTGGTAGTTTTCCTTTGCCCATATTTACAATCGCTGCTGCTTTTTTGACAAGGACTAAGGCATAGATGATGGCAAGAGGCTGCTTTTCACTGCCAATATTAAAATTATGCAGAGAACGTTCAGTTTGTGCGCCCCAATAACGATCTTGACGTACCGAAATCGTTCCAAAGCTATCCGTTTCCTGACGTGTTTCAACCATGATAAGATCCTTTTTTGTTCACGGGTTCTCAAAAAAGATAGATAACGCGAAAGTGCAATAAGAGGCAAGACTTTGAAGCTTCATTTAGAGAAATTATTTTTATGGCTATTCTTGACATTGAGAGATGCCGATTTTATATCTAATACATGCTAGCACTCGTAGCTTGAGAGTGCTAGCAAGAACTTTTAAGATTAATGCAATTATGTTCAGTTTTAAGGATTTAAAACATGGCTAATATACAATTCCGCCCACTTCACGACCGTGTCGTTGTCCGTCGGGTTGAATCTGAAAATAAAACGGCTGGTGGGATTATCATCCCTGATACAGCAAAAGAAAAACCCCAAGAAGGCGAAGTGATTGCTGTTGGCAATGGCGCTCTCGATGATAACGGAAAGCGCGTGCCGTTAGAAGTCAAAACAGGAGACCGTATTTTGTTTGGAAAATGGTCTGGAACTGAAGTCAAGATTAATGGGGAAGATCTCCTCATCATGAAAGAATCTGACATTATGGGAATTATGGGCTAATTGAAGCGCTTAATTTTTCATTGTGTACTATTTTGAGAAAACTCCAAGGAGAAATTAAATGGCTGCTAAAGAAGTCAAATTTGGCCGTGAAGCGCGTGAGCGTTTGTTGCGCGGTGTCGACATCCTTGCTAATGCTGTTAAGGTGACACTCGGCCCTAAAGGTCGCAATGTGGTGATTGATAAATCATTCGGTGCGCCTCGTATCACAAAAGATGGTGTATCCGTTGCAAAGGAAATCGAACTGGAAGATAAGTTCGAAAATATGGGTGCACAAATGTTGCGCGAAGTTGCTTCTAAAACCAATGATATCGCTGGTGATGGAACAACAACAGCAACTGTTTTAGGACAAGCTATTGTGCAAGAAGGTGTTAAAGCTGTTGCGGCGGGCATGAACCCAATGGATCTTAAACGTGGGATTGATGCTGCTGTTGAAGAAGTGGTGGCAAACCTCTTCAAAAAAGCAAAAAAAATCCAAACTTCAGCAGAAATTGCACAGGTGGGAACAATTTCCGCTAATGGCGCTGCTGAAATCGGTAAAATGATCGCTGATGCTATGGAAAAAGTGGGCAATGAAGGCGTCATTACCGTGGAAGAAGCTAAAACTGCTGAAACGGAATTAGAAGTCGTTGAAGGAATGCAATTTGACCGTGGGTATCTTTCCCCTTATTTTGTCACAAATGCTGAGAAAATGGTCGCTGATCTTGATGATCCTTACATTCTCATTCACGAAAAGAAATTGTCTAATTTGCAATCTCTTCTTCCTGTGCTTGAAGCTGTTGT
>NZ_JBHIQG010000089.1:0-7779 GCF_042196425.1 Bartonella sp. AD328YNZD
ATTCCTTTACTCCCTAGCTATATCATGTTTCGATAGAAGGGATTACCTTTTTTAGGGTAATTTTATCTTAAAATAACTAAAGGGAACCTCCCAAAAATGAATAAACAAAATTTAGAAAAAAAACCTAAGAAGAAATTGCAACGTGGACTACATAACCGACACATACAACTTATAGCCCTTGGTGGAGCGATTGGAACAGGTCTCTTCATGGGATCAGGAAAAACAATCAGTGTAGCAGGGCCTTCGATTCTACTCGTTTATGCAATTATTGGTTGTGCTCTATACTTTGTCATGCGTGCTATGGGAGAGTTATTGCTTTCTAATACACAATACCGATCTTTTATTGATTTCTCAACCGATCTTCTAGGGCCATGTGCCGGATTCTTTATCGGCTGGACATATTGGTTGTGTTGGATTGTCACTGGAACTGCTGAAATTATTGCTATTGTCACTTATACACACTTTTGGTGGCCTGAACTCAATCCGTGGATTCCTGTTATAATTGGTCTTATGTCCTTTTTAATTCTTAACCTCGTCGCAGTAAAACTATTTGGCGAACTTGAGTTTTGGTTTGGTTTTATCAAAATCGTAGCAATTCTAGTCCTAATCGTTGTAGGATTTTATATGATCTTTACCGGTTTTGTCTCTCCAAACGGTACGGTTGCTTCTCTTAGCCATATATGGAACGGTGGGAATATTTTTCCGCGAGGAATTACAGGCTTTTTTGCTGGATTTCAAATTGTTATTTTTGCTTTTGTTGGCATTGAACTCGCTGGAACAGCTGCTGCTGAAGTAAAAGAGCCTCAAAAAGCTTTACCACAGGCTGTTAATTCAATACCAATCCGCATTGTATTCTTTTATATATTCTCTCTTCTTGTGATTATGTCTGTGACGCCGTGGGATCAAATCAGTCCAGAAAAAAGCCCATTTGTAACAATGTATGCACTTATTGGTATTCCAACTGCTGCAGGTTTGATGAACTTTGTTGTCCTCACAGCAGCCGCATCTTCAGCAAATAGTGGAATTTTTTCTACCAGCCGTATGATATATGGGCTAGCAACACAAAAAGGTGCTCCTAAGTTTTTAGGAAAACTTTCTCGTAACCACGTTCCAGCCAATGCATTATTCTTTTCATGTTTATGCATCTTATTTGGTTATGCCGTTGTATCGTTATCTCAAACACTCATAGCTGCTTTTACAATTGTTACGACAATTGCCGCAACTTTGTTTATATTTGTATGGTCTATCATTTTGATCAGCTATATCGTCTATCGTCGCAATCGTCCTCTCCAACATACTGTCTCTCCTTATAAAATGCCAGGAGGTGTTGTTATGTGTTGGGCGCTTCTTATTTTCTTTGCATTCATTATTTATTTATTGTCATTAGAAGCTGACACTGCCATAGCTTTAAAATATACTCCAGCGTGGTTTATATTTTTAGGGATTGTATACTTTCTTTTTGGAAGAAAGAATTATGCAAAAAATTAAAAAATAAAGCTTATGTTGCCAAAAACATATAAAAAAGGGTAACTAAAGTTACCCTTTTTTTTGATATTTATCTATAAAATTATAAAAGCTATTGATCAAATATCTCTGTAGAAGCTTCAATTACGCTCTTTATCAACCAAAGCGTTAGATTTTATCCAAGGCATCATAGAACGAAGTTTTTTACCAACTTCTTCAATAGGATGATTATCATTTAAACGCCGCATACTTTTAAAATGAGCAGCACCAGCCTTATATTCTTGAATCCAATTCGATGTAAATTTACCCGTTTGAATATCTTTCAATATACGTTTCATTTCTGCTCTGGTTTTATCCGTAATCACACGTGGACCAGAGATATATTCACCCCATTCAGCTGTATTAGAGATCGAATAATTCATATTTGCAATGCCCCCTTCATACATGAGATCAACAATCAGTTTCACTTCATGTAAACACTCAAAATAAGCCATTTCTGGTGCATAACCTGCTTCCGTTAATGTTTCATAACCAGCTCGAATCAATTCAACAAGACCTCCACAGAGAACCGCTTGTTCACCAAAAAGATCAGTTTCGCACTCTTCTTTAAAAGTTGTTTCAATCACCCCAGCACGTCCACCACCAAGACCACATGCATAAGATAATGCTACATTATGAGCATGCCCTGAAGCATCTTGCGCCACCGCTATTAAGCAAGGAACACCACAACCCCGTTGGTATTCATGACGAACTGTATGCCCTGGACCTTTAGGAGCAATCATCACAATATCAACGTTTTTTTTAGGTTCAATCAAGCCAAAATGAATGCTCAAACCATGCGCAAAAGCAATCGCTGCCCCATCGTGTAAATGATCATGAATATGTTCCTTATAAATATCAGCTTGCAATTCATCTGGCGTTGCCATCATGATGAGATCTGCCCATTTTGCTGCTTCAGCAACACTCACCACTTTAAAACCATCAGCCATGGCTTTTTTAACTGTTTCCGACCCTGGACGCAAAGCTATTTGCACATTTTGGACACCGGAATCTTTCAAATTTAAAGCATGCGCACGCCCTTGAGAACCATAACCAACAATGGCTACTTTTTTCCCTTTAATGAGATTAACATCCGCATCACGATCATAATAAACACGCATAAAAAAATTCCTTCTTTCTCTATTTAAACTGGATTTCAGATTACTTTTATTCAATAAGAAACATTATCTACAGTGCATCACACACTTATAAAGACAAAAAACACCGCTTATAAGAACACAGCAATTGAATAATTTTAAAGTTTACATATTGCATAGAAAAAACTGTAGTCTCCAAACATTCCTAAAACATATACGGATCCCCAAATAAACTTCAACTGCTATTCTACAAAAACAATAATTACACAAAATAAGATTTCTAAAGAAAATTTAGCTAATATTCTACTCTTTTATCGTGCAACAAAACGCTATATTCTAAAAATTAAGATACAACACACAATTTTTAACATGAACCAAATCAATATAGATAGCAAGAAAAATTACAAAATAACAAGTATTGTTTTAGTACAACCTTCAAAAGCATGTACAGCAATATCTTTAGAATAATAGAGAAGACGCTTTTACTTTTTACATTCTTTAATAACCACGCCTCTCACGCAAAACAGAATGCCATTGTGTTATTCATTCATGCGCTTATTAAAAAATTCTTAATGCGCTCGAACTCTTTTCAAGAGCCCCCTATAATAATCTAAGATTTATCGTACACGCCCCCCTTTACTTTATAAAGTTACAAGTTGATATCATCATTCTATTTTCTCGCTCCCAATATTGCAATAGCTCATATTACATTGAGCCTATTCATAAAAAGCATTTTGTGACTTTAAATCTGTTCGATGAAATCATCCCCCTTGCGCGTCACAAGCAGAATTGCATGTGAATATGTCTTATGAACCATCGCATGGCAAAAGCTGCCGCAACATTAAACGAGCCCAAAAATGAAGACGATAACTTATATCTTTATGACGTAAAATGGTGATGCATAAGAGGTTTTACGTTACACTTTTCACAAGTAACACTGTGAAATAAGCTCAAACATATTAAAAGATATCTCTCAAACACCTTATGACGCTCAATAAGTTTTGTGCACTGATCCATTTAAATTTCTTCGCCAATCCCTTATAAGAAAAATACTCTAAAAAACTATATTCCTTCGAAAAAATTATAGTAAGTAGATTTGGTAAAATTTCCTCATAATGGATGGTATATAAAAAAGCATTTCATACCCTAAAAAACACAAAAAATAGAAAGCTACTAATAAACAGAGGAAAATAGAATATTTTATAATGTACGCTAATAGTGCTATTTATCTCAACATATATAAAATTGTTTTTTTAGATAAATTGATAAAGCTTTATAAAAATTTTTTCCCAATTTTATAGAGAAACAAAGATTACGATAATAACCGGATAAAACGCTGAACAGTATCATGCATTCCATACTCTAATGCATCAGCAATAAGCCCATGGCCAATAGAAACCTCATCAAGCCAAGGAATACTTTTGACCAGAGCAGGAAGGTTCATAAGTGTCAGATCATGCCCAGCATTCATACCTAACTGCAACTCTTTAGCTCTTCTTGCTGCTAAAACAAGTTTATTGAGCTCTTGATCTTGTTTTGTTTTATCCTGAAATTCACCACCATAAGGTCCCGTGTAAAATTCCACACGATCAGCACCCATTGCTTTAGCAATATCAAGACCATCGACAGCAGGATTAGCAAAAAGGGATACACGAATCTTTCTTTTTTTTAAATTCTGAATAATAGGTGCTAAAAATTCTGCATCATGAGCAAAATTCCACCCATGATCAGACGTTGACTGATCTGGATCATCAGGAACAAGGGTAATCTGGTCCGCATAGTTTTCAGCGATATCCAAAAATTGATCACTTGGATAACCTTCAATATTAAACTCAGCCGTAGGAAAATTGTTCTTTATTAAACAGTATATATCTGACAAATCCGCAAAACGAATATGCCTTTCATCAGGGCGTGGATGAACCGTCAAACCTGCTGCTCCAGCAGCAAGCGCTATATGCCCAATATTTGTTATACTTGGCCACGGAAGATTACGTCGATTACGCAAAACAGCAACAGCATTAAGATTAACCGAAAGTTTTACCGCCATGCCCATTTCCATTTTTTTATAGTGTGTAACAAGATAGAAAAAAGGCATTTTCTATCTGAAACTGGGATGATACACACATTTTCTCTATCGAACAATCGTTAAATGCTCTGCTGCGCGGGTAATTCCCGTATAAAGCCAGCGTGCATACATATCACGAAATGCAAAACTTTCATCAAACAAAACGACGTTATTCCATTGAGAACCTTGCGCCTTATGAACCGTTAATGCATACCCATAATCAAAATCATCATATCGCTTTTTTAATTGCCATGAAATTTCTTGATCAGGGTTTTCAAACGCTGCTTTTAAAAGTTTAATCTTTGCTACCCCACGCTCACTTTCTTCTGGTTTCACAAGAAGATTAATACTTGGTTTAACGGTCTCCTTCTGTGAAGTCATCACCTTCCATAAAGAGCCATTCAACAAACCTTTAATGGGATCATTTCGCAAACACACCAGCTTATCTCCCGCTTGCGGATAATCTGCTGTAAATCCCTTTAACACACGCAAACGCTGATTATAAAGGTGGCGTGTACGATTAACCCCTACCAAGACCTGATCAGCATCCAAAACCAATTGTTGATTGACCTCTTTACGTGTAACAACGCGCGCTTCTCCATAGTCACCATAAGCAATATCGCGTCCTTCGCGCACGTCCATAGCAAGACGTATAATCGGATTATCTCGCGCTTGCCGATGAATTTCTGAAAGAAGAAAATCTGGTTCTCCATTAGAAAAAAAGCCTCCACCAGATATAGGAGGCAATTGACCTGGATCACCAAGAACAAGAATTGGCGTTCGAAAACTCATTAAATCACGCGCCAATTTTTCATCGACCATCGAGCACTCATCAACAATAATGAGTTTAGCTTGTGCAGCAGCACTTCTTCGATTTAACGTAAATGTTGGAGCAATAGACTTTTTTCCTGTTATTTCATCGGAAACTTCCTCTTCTCCACGTGGACTATAAATTAGCGAATGAATAGTACAAGCATTGCTTGCACCTTTAGAACGCAAAACCTGCGCCGCCTTCCCTGTAAAAGCAGCAAATTGAACAGAACCATCAACTGTCTCTGCAAAATAGCGTGCAAGCGTCGTCTTACCCGTTCCCGCATAGCCAAAAAGGCGAAAAAGAGGAGAACGCCCTTCCCTCAACCACGCGGCAACAGCCTTCAATGCATTATCCTGTTCCCGTGAAAACTGCATAGTTTACCAATATAAGTTTTGCATAAAAAGAGCAGTATTTTGAAAAAAACCGACTATAAAAAAAAACTTTTTTATTAAGAATTGCTGATACACGCCCATCTAACAACTTTCGTAGCACAATTATCAATTATTTACCCATTACTTTTTCAAGATAGTGTAACAATCTAAATTTTATCTATACATCGATCTTCTTGGTAATACCTTATACTTATCGAATAAAATATCATTTTTTACAATAGTAACACCAACAATGGAATATGCATATCTTAAAGTTAAAATAACACCTAGTATACGCTTTTTATAACCAAAATTTAGAATGAGAAAAAGAGTATTGCCTTTGCAAAACCCTAGCTAGAAAAATGTCCTTAACAGGATAAAAATAATGTAATTTTATGAATACTATTTTACACAAAAAATCAGCTTTCTTGCACATAAAAATAAAGTATATCTACTATTCTGAAATAATAATTAAATATATTAAAAACATTTTGGCAGAAATAAAAATAGCTCTCAACAAAACTACTTAATCCTATGATGATACACCTCTAAAGTTCCTATTTCCCTCTTATCATGATTTTAATAAATTTACTCTTCATGCTACAAATAACGCTTATATGAAGCACGCTTTATCTTGCACAAATATGGAGCTTTTTCTGTTTCAACAATAAAATATGGTTCGTAAATATGTCCTTCTTGATAGTCTATTATAAGAAAACTGGAACATGGTTTCAGTCCAGCGTAGCACTTCAGGTTTGTCCTCTAGAATATGAGAAAAGCGCAATTTTCCATCTACTGAGTCAAACTTTTTCTTTTTGTCGCAATGTTTTAAAGTTTATAAAAACTAACTGATTAATGCTATTCTTATTGCTATAAAATAACAATGAAATCAAGGGGGATAATTTGTTAATAGGCTTGGCGTTATGCCAAAATATCAGCGGTAATATTGCTTTTTGTTTGTTTTAGAAATGAAATAATGAACTCAAATATTGATGAATGAAACAGGAGGTTTAAATTGAAAATATTAATTCCAGACGACTATCAAAAAGCCACCCTAACATTACAGTCTATTACAAAATTAATGAAATCACATGAAGTGCTGGTTATAAATAATTTAGCTAAAGAATGTGATTTAGAAGATAAGCTCAAAGGGATCGATATTCTGATCTTAATCAAAGAACGGACTATAGTTGATAGAAATCTTCTCCTGAAACTGCCAAATTTAAAATTGATCTGCCAAACAGGCCCTATAGGTTCACATATTGATATAGAAGCTTGTAGAGATTTAGGAATTAAAATATTAGACGGTGGTGGAGACCCAACTTCTGCTGCTGAATTTGCATGGCTCTTAATTATGTCTGCGCGTAGGAAACTCTATAAATCTGTATCTGATATGAAAAAAGGACGATGGCAAACAACATTTGGCAACCAAATGAAAGGGGCTACTCTTGGAATATTCGGATTTGGGCGTATTGGTAAAATGGTTGCTCAATATGCTCAAGCTTTTGGCATGTCCATTTTGGTTTATGGGAGCGAGCGTTCAACGCAAGAAGCAAAAAATTTAGGTTATCATTTTACGCATTCAAAAGATGAATTTTTTACACGTCCTGACGTTATATCCGTCCATTTACGTTTAAGCGATAAAACCAGAGAAATCATAAAATTAGATGATCTATTGAGCATGAAAACTCATGCTATTTTTGTCAACACAGCGCGTTCAGCTTTGGTTGAAAAAGGGGCGATAGAAAAAATACTCAGTTTGGAAAATTCAACTTACTTTGCACTGGATGTTTATGACAGCGAACCAGTATATGAGAGCAAATTATTGCAATCAGATAGAGTTCTTTGCACACCGCATCTGGGCTATGTGACTGAAGAAAGCTTTGAGAATTATTTTGAAAAAGCTTGCCAAAATATAGCTTCTTTTAT